>CAYMLC010000048.1:0-12370 GCA_964390765.1 uncultured Nitrospirales bacterium | reverse complement strand
AATCTCGCTTGAGACCGGCGTACACGCGCGCGGAGCTGCCCCGCGGCATACGAGCGATCCACGCAGGCGGCGCATGCAGCTGCCGGCAAGCGGCAACAGCCAGCCCCGTCGGCTAGAAATTGTCGAGATTCCTGCTTCCGCAGGAATGACGAGGTAGAGGGGTGCGCAGGAATGACGAGTATAGGGTTCGCCACACGCGGGCGCGGCTTACGCGTGCGGGCGCGGTTTTCCCGCGCGGGCGCAGATGGCGTCGAAGAGTTGGGCGACGGGTTCGATGCCGAAGTCGCGAAAGTTCTTGGGGTTCTCCCAGAATTCAGCGAGGTCGCCGCGGTGCTCGCGTTCGTAGTTCAGCACGCGCAGCATCATCTGCGCCTTGTCCAGGGCACGCACGAGCCGCGCTTCGGGCGTTTCGCCAGCGGCAAATTCGGCGTGCAGTTGCGCGAGCCGCGGCGCCGCGCCGGCGAATAGCTGGTCGGCCACGGCCTGCTCCATGTGGCGCTTGGCCTCGGCGAAGTAGGCGTCGGTCGTGGGCATGGGCAGGTCCATGGTCTGCGCTTCGGCGCAGTCGTGCACCAGGGTCAGCGCGAGCACGCGCGCGGGGTCGAGCCCTTGCGGGTAGTGCTCGAGATAGACCAGCGCCAGCAGGCCCAGAAAGTAGCTGTGTGCCGCCACGCTCTCGGGCTCGCTCACGCCGCGCAAGAGGTAGCCCGCCCGCGGGACGCGGTCGAGTGGGTGCACCGCCTGAAACAGGCCGACGACCGCTGTGGCGAAGGGCGCCTCGCCGGGCGGCGGCGGGTCGGGCCGGTTATTCATCATCGGCGGTTGCTTCGCGCCACAGGTGCTGCAATTCGCGCTCCTCAAAGAGCGCGGCCTGTGCCGCGGGTGCGCTGCTGCCCGCGTCAGCGCGGCTCGCCTGCGCCGCGCGCACCTGGGCCACGCGCAGGCGCACGGCCTGGGCCGATTCATTGGCGCGGGCGCCGGCCTGCTCGAGCGCCTCGGTGGCGGCCTGCAGTGCCGCCTCGCTCACCTCGAGCGCAGCGCGCAGGTGTTCGCATTCCCGGGCCAGGTCGCGGCCCCGCAGGCTGGCCTGGGCGGCTTCGCCCGCTGCGGCGTGGCGTTGCGCATCCAGTTCAGCCGCCTGCAGCGCCAACTGTTTCTGCGTACGCACGAGGTCGAGTTCGAGGCTGCGCACCCGCCCCTGCAGTTGGCTGCCCTGCACGCGTTCTCGACCCAGCGCATGGCGCGCCGCTTCCAATTGCCGCTCGGCTTCCTCGGCCTCGGCACGCTGTTGGGCCAGCGCCACGGCCAGCGCTTCATCGCCGCCGCTGCCGGCGCCAGCCGCCGCCCGCTCGGCCAGCGCATCCGCCCGGGCCAGCAGGGGCGCGAAATCCACGGGGGCCGCCGCCTCGCAAAGGCGTTGCAGGCGCTCGGCCAGGGGGGGCAGGGCCGCCGGCGCCGCGTCGAGCGCCCGGCGTGCGGCATCGCGCTCGGCGTGTGCGGCTTCCAGCGCGTGCAGCGCCTCGCCCAATTGGTTACGCACATCACTCAGCGCCGCCCGAATGCCGCCCTGTTCCGCGCGCGCCTCGGCCAGTGCCTCTTGCAGGCGCGCCGCCTGTTCGCGACTGGCCGCCTGCTCGGCTACCTGCTGTTGCAGTGCGTGTTGCGCCGCCTGCGCCGCGTGCAGTTCCTGGCGCAAGGCCGCCTGGGCCTGCGTGGCCGCGTCGAGCCGGGCCTGCCAGCGCTGCGCCTCTTCCGCCACGGCCTGGCCCGTGGCCTGTTGTGCGTCGTGTGCCGCCGATTCCGCCTTGCGCTGGGCCGCCCGCGCTTCTTCGAGGCGCGCCCGCACCTCGCGCAACTCGGCATGCTGGCCCGCGCGTTCGGCCAGTTGCGCCTCAAGCTGGTCGCGCTCGCGCCGCAGCCCCGCCACCTCGCGCCGCAGCGCGCTCACAGTCTCGGGGCTGGCCGAACGTTGGGGGGGTGTCCAATCGGCCACGGCGCGGGCCGCTTCGATGGCCAGCTCGTGGCGCGCGGCCTCGGCTGGCTGCGCATCCTCCGGCTCGTTCTCCGGCATGCCCAGACTCAACACTTCGCCACCCTGCAGAAAGGCGCGGAAGTGCGCATCGAGCGCCTGCAGCCGGTGTGGCGCCACACGCGTCGCCACCACCACGGCGTGCCCGTGGGCGCGAAACTGCTCGGCGGCTTCGCAAAGCGCCGCCGGCGTCTCACCGAAGCGCTCGAGTTCATCGATCAACAGGACCGCCGGCCGGCCGGCCCCCAGCGGACCGGGGTCCTCGGCCAGGGCGCGCACCCGGTCGGGCAGCGCGTGCGGCATCACCAGCGCCAGAATCGCTTCGGGGCGCTGCCCGCGCAGCATCTGCGCGGTCGCACAGAGCAGGTGCGTCTTGCCCGTGCCCGCGGCCCCACGCAGCACCAGTGGCGCGCGGCCCGTGCTGCGCTGCTCGGCGATGGCACGGCACGCCATAAAGGCAGCGCGGTTGTAGTCGTCCACC
This sequence comes from uncultured Nitrospirales bacterium, assembly GCA_964390765.1. Taxonomy (GTDB): domain Bacteria; phylum Hydrogenedentota; class Hydrogenedentia; order Hydrogenedentales; family JAGMZX01; genus CAYMLC01. The sequence continues at coordinate 9,860 of CAYMLC010000048.1, read as the reverse complement.
TTGAAGCGTGCAAAGCTGAAGCCCTGTGCGGGCAAGGCGATCCCCATGGCACGAGTCTAGGCGGGCGCACGCGGAACGTCAAGATTTCATGAAGACGCGCCCGTTGCCGCTGTCGGTAGCGTTTTGCTAGCGTCTGGACAGCATAGTGAGGTAGCGCCCATGCGGCTCGACATTGCCGCGCAGTCCGACGTCGGCCGGCGCAAGAGCAAGAACGAAGACAGCTACGGCATCTTTCTCGAGAACACGGCCGGTTTGCGCCTGTTCGAGGAAGGGGCCCTGCTGTGTGTGGCCGACGGGCTGGGCGGGCACATCGGCGGCGACATCGCCAGCAAGCTGGCCGTCTCGATTGTGCGCGACATGCTGAAGGAAGACCCCTTCCCCATGCCCAATGGGGAGAGCAATGTCGACGAACGCGACGAGGGCCCCCTGCCGCTGTTGCGCGCCACCATCCAGAAAGCCAACGACAGCATTCACCAGACCAACCGCGACCTGCTGCAGCGCGAGGATACGAGCAGCAAGAGCCGCCCCATGGGCACCACGGTGCTCTCGGCGCTTATCCAGCCGCGCCGCGTCTACATCGCCAACGTGGGCGACTCGCGCGCCTACCACATCCGCGACGGCGAGATTATCGCCCGCACCGAAGACCACAGCTGGGTCGACGAACAGGTGAAGGCCGGGCTCATGTCCAAGGCCGAAGCCGAGACCGACTATCGCAAGAATATCGTGACACGCTGCGTGGGCACGCATCCGGACATCAGCGTCGACACGTACCGCTGGTACATCGTGCCGGGCGATTTGCTGGTGCTGTGCACCGATGGCCTGGTCAACATGGTGCCCGACCAGGAGATGCTCGAGGTCATTAACCGCCACGGTACCGCCGCCGACCTGGCCCAGCGCCTCGTTAACCTCGCCAACGAAAACGGCGGCAAAGACAACATCACCGTTATCGTCGCGCACATCAGCCCCAGCTGGTGGCGCCTCGCCATCCTGCGCACGCGCTCGTTCTTCCGCAAACACGGGTTCACCCTGGGTGGCGCGCTGCTGATTATCCTGTGGGGCGCCGCCGCCTTCGCCGCGGGCTGGTTCCTGAACGAGTTCTACGACTAGCCAGGCGACGGTGCGCCCGTGCGCGGGCCATCACCAGCCTCGCACCTTGGCCGCCGGGCAACGCGTTGCCCATTGCAAGGACGGCCACCCCGCCTCTTGCATGCTGCAAGCCACACGCGCGCCGAAGTGAAGCGCCGTCTCGAAGAGAGCCGCCGCGTGGCGATCGAGCGTGCGGACCGTGCACGCAATCGCATGGCGCACATGGCGTGGTGGGCCTTCGGCGTGGCTGCAGTCTCCGCCACGGGTTCCGTGGTGGGCGGCACCATCGCAGCCATGGTCAACGTGGCCTAACGACCCGCGGCACGGCCGCGCAGCCATAGATACAGCGCAGCGCAAGGCGAACACATTGTGGGCCGGGCGCTGCGCCCTTCTCTTTTCCCGGCACAAGCACGTTTCCGAAACGCCAAAAAGAAAGAAGAGACAACATGCCCTACAACAAGATATCGGACCTGCCCAGCAAACAAGTCGATCAATACAATCACCACCAGAAAGAAGCCTTTCTCAAGGCCTATAACAGCGCATACGACCAATACCACGGCGACGAACAGCGCGCCTTTGCCGTCGCCCACGCCGCGGCCAAGAAAGCGGATTAGCCACGCACGCTGCGCGCTGCGGCCGGCGGCGCAGCCCTCGTTTCCCACGCCCCGCGTCGAATATAATGCAGCGATGGAAGCGCAGACGTACGACGTGATTGTTATCGGGGCCGGCGGCAGCGGGTTGGCCGCCGCGGTGCGGGCGGCGGAAGGCGGGGCCCGGGTACTGGTACTCGAAAAGGAGCCCGAGCCGGGTGGCACGACCGCGATGGCCGTGGGATCCTTTACGGCCGCACAGACGCGCTGGCAGCAGAAGCAGGGCGTGGCAGACTCGGTGGCCGCACACGCCGAGGACGCCACGAAGTTTGCCCCGCCCGAACTCGAAGCACGCAACAACGGCCCGCTGCGCGCGGCCTTTCTCGAAGACGCCGCCGAAACGCTCGCCTGGCTGGCCGATATGGGCGTGGCCTTTCACGGGCCCAGCCCCGAACCGCCCAACCGCGCCCCGCGCATGCACAATGTAATACCCGCCGCCCGCGCCTATATCCTCACCCTGCAACGGCGCCTGCGCAGTCTCGGCGGCGAGCTGCGTTGCAACGCGCGCGCCACGGCACTCATCCAGAACGAGGGGCGCGTCGTGGGCGTGCGCGCCGGTGTGAATGGCAGCGACGCCACCTTTGACGCACACCGTGGCGTGGTGCTGGCCGCGGGCGACTACGCCGGTGCGCCCGACCTGATCGCACGCTTCAAGGGTGACCGCTACGCCAACATCGAGGGCATCAACACCCGCGCCCACGGCGACGGCCACCGCCTCGCCGAATCGGCCGGCGCCCGGCTCACCCATATGGATGTAACCTACGGGCCCGAACTGCGCTTCGTGCCCAACGAAAAGAAGACCCTGCTCGACCGCCTGCCAGCCGACGGACCCGTGCGCCGCCTCATGAGTTGGGCCGCGCCGCTGGCCCCCAAGGCCATCATGGACCGCATCATCAAGGCGCAACTTGTCGCCTGGCAACACCCCGAAGACAGCCTGCTCGAAGACGGCGCCATCCTCGTGAACCAGCGCGGCGCCCGGTTCTGCAACGAACACGAATCGCCCGAGCGCGAATTGGCGATTGCCGAACAACCCCAGCGCGTCTGCTATCTGCTGCTCGACAAACGGCTGAGCGCGCGCTACAGCGAGTGGCCCCACTTCGTGTCCACCGCACCCGAAATCGCCTACGCCTATGTCGATGATTATCTGCGGCTGCGGCCCGACGTAAGCGCCAAGGCCGACACCCTCGAACACCTCGCGGCGGCGCGGGGTCTCGATCCCGCATCCCTGCAAAGCGCGGTCGACGCGTTCAACGCCTACACGCGCGGGACACAGCCCGATCCCTTCGGCCGCAGCGGCGACACCGAACCACTGGAAGAGGGCCCCTGGGTCTTGCTCGGTCCGGCCAAGGCCTACTTCACCATTACCGAAGGCAGCCCCGCCATTTCAGCCAACTACGAAGTGCTGGACGAGGCCGGCGCGCCCATCCCCGGACTCTACGCCGTCGGCCAGAATGGAATCGGCGGACAGATTCTCTGGGGCCACGGCCTGCACATCGCCTGGGCCATGACCAGCGGCCGCCGCTGCGGCGCACAACTGGCCAACGGCGCCAACTAGCCGCTGGCATCCGGCATCGAGCCACCCCTATCCGGTGGCCTGAGCCTCTTGAAAGGTTGCCGGATTGGGCGCGGTCTGCTCGTCGCACAGGTAGTCGCGGACCAGACGATAGACGGCGGGCGAAAACATCATCGCCATATGCCCGAGGTCGGGCAGTATGACTTCCTGTTCATGCCGCGCAGACAGGCGCGGAATCACGAGGTTATCGGCCCCGCCGATGACGGACAGATAGCGCACGCCTTGCCCCGCGTTGCGCGATTCGTGCAGCCGTTGCAGCACGGTCGAGCCGGGGCGCATCTCGCGGCCCACACGGCCCGCCAGCCAATACGCGTTGTAGGTGCCCTGGTGGGGCGTGCCCAGGGTGATGCAGCGGTTCACGCGCCGGGCGCCGCCCAGCTCCTGCAGGTAGCACCGCGCCACGAGCCCGCCCAGACTGTGGCACACCAGGTCGATCTCGCCGCCGCGCACGTGGTCCTTCAGGAATTGCCGCAGCGCAATGGCGCCGCGCTCGATGCCCTGCGTCGATGCGTAGCCGAAGGGCATCAATCGGCCGGCCTGCCGATGGCGCAGGTAGGCCTGCATCGGGAGAAAGATGGAGGGATTGCACAGGTAGCCGTGCACCAAGACCACGGTGCGTTGCTTGGGCTGGCGCGGCGTCGGCCTTGGCCTGCGCCGCCACAGGCCAAACGGATACAGCAGTGCCGCTGCGGCAAAGGCCAAGGTTTCCTGGGTGACCAGGCGCCACGTAGGCTGGGTCGAAGGGGGACAGTCGAGGTTCACGGGGGCATTCTCCGTTCAGGGCGGCATACCTGCCGCGCTGTGTATGGACGTCGCCACACGTGCCATCCTACGCCGATGCGCGGGTGAAACCAAGTGGGGCCTATCCCCTCCCGCCCGCCACCGCAAGCGCATCCAACGAGGCTGCGGTGTGCTTGTTGAACACGTATGAATCGCGCTCGACCAAGGATGCAATCCGTAGTCTCGACCGGCCAGACCCTGTGCAAGAGTCACAGTGGCGGGCTAAGAACCACTCGTAGGCATGCCTCAATCCGAAGCGAGCGGGTAGTCATCGTTGACGAGCCAAAAACCGCCGGACTCGCGCGTGAGCGGACGCCCATGTTCCGCCCTGGGATTTCTATTGTCGCGCATCACGAGAATCAAATCAGAGCTGACAGCTGGGTGATGGTAAAAATACCCGTGACCAAACACATCCGCACGCTCTACGCGGGCATCGATGAAGTGAACGCTGTTCACCTGCTCAATGCTAATTCTCTGCCGGTCACTTAGATCGCTGCTGCGCAGGCGGCCCAGTCTACGCACACTGTCGAACAGCCATCCCGACAGGCCGATGGCCCGGTCATCGGGCGAAATATAGATTGTCAGGCGTTCAGGAAGTTGGAACACGCCCTCCGCAATCACGCGTTGTTCTACCACCTCGAGATCCAGGTCCGCCGCCGCGAGGATAAGATTGCCAAACTTCGGCATTACCACCTCACCCGCACCTTTCTGCTCGAGGTACAGCTCGCGGAGTGCTGTCAACGCCACGTCCGTTCCCCGGCTGTGCGCGAGAACATGAATCTTCTCGACAGACTCACAGGCGCTCAAGGCGCGTACGAACTGCTTCAGGTGAAAGGTCGTGAATTCACCCGATTCGCGATCGGTAGTGTAGCCACGAACCCCACCTCTGCCGGCGGGCCATGAGTATGCGACAGGCACACCGGTACGCCCCATGAAGTGCCATATTTGCGCGATCGTAACGAGTGCGCTGTCGAACTCGACATTGAATCCGTGAACGAAGAGATAGACTTCCTTGCGGTCGCTGTGTTCAAGAAGCGCTGCAGCCGTGTCACAGATGTTGGCGCCGAACGCCGCTTCCAGGTCGAGCACCGTCTGGTCCGGGCGGATTTCGCCATCGACAATGGTGAATCGTGTGTGGGAATTGGGCGCACGTTTGAGTTCATCAAGGTCGACGAGACGCGGTTCCAGTTTGCGCTCCCGCTCCTCTACCGTGCTCGCCGCTACCAGCTCTTCCCACGAAAGTTCCTGACCCAACTCAACCGTGCCTATTCCATACGCGAGAGACGATGAGCGCCCATGCCCGTACCAGGTACCGTCCTTCAGCTCGCTCTCTGTCGCCGGCAGGCGATCCGTTGCATAGAGCACTTGCACTTCCGGCTGTTGCATGGCCGGGGGCACCGCCTCAAAGGGGGGCTCTTCGACACCGAGGTATAGATGCGGAGTCGCCATCAGGCCCGGCGTCTGACAGCCGGCCATCGTAATCACGATGATCACGGCAATCACGCAAACAGCCTCGAGGCGGAAAAACTTAAATCTGTTCATGATGAACCCGTTCTCGGTTAAGGAGATTCGACTGTACAAGACTGATTGTACGAGTCCTAAGTCTAAGCCCAGGCGCTCACAACCGGCAACTGCCCATTACGGCGATTCCCGATAACACGCGTTCCCGCCCCCCATCCTCCCCGCAGAACAACAGCAGTAACAAGCAGGCGCTCTATGCGAGCGCGCAACCGAAGATGCCAGGGACAAACAGTAGCCCCCTTGAAGTGGTTCAGCCGTAGTAGTCTCCGCGTGCATCGGCCGGGCGGTGGCGTTGCTCGCGGTCGCGTGTAGAACGCATTGCACGGCGCCGGCATCAGGCGAGTGCATCTCGTTAAGGGGCGCACATGGCTCGTGCGCTAAAAAAGAAAACAGGTCGAAGCCGATGAAGCCAAACGGCGCCTCAAGCCCCTAGCCTGACACGCCCCACACAGTTTCAGGGACAGTGACCTGCCCTGTCTCGACGCAATGCACCCCAGCAGTGTTGAAGAACTGGATGACACGCAACAGCTCGCTAACAGAGATGATGCGGTCTGGGGTGGTGTCCGCGGAGTGATGACTCTGCCCGCCCGCAGACGGCGCCAGCATAACGGCAAATAGGGCTAGCGACACCAATAACACAGGTCGATACATGACACGCCCTCCCCCCAGGATTCGGTCTACATGCCCGCTTGGAGCCGCGATTGCTCGCTCCTGTTCCAAGCATACGCGATCAGATTACAGTACCACTACTATATGTCAAACGTAGGAGAGCGCCAAGTTCAGAATGCCTGCGTGAGCCCCCACGTCAATCGGGCGGCCATTCGCTGCCGCTCTGCCTAGTCGCGCTCGACCCTCAGCGGCCCCATGCCGGCGCGTTTCAGTAGGTCGAGTGCGCCGCCGGTTGCCCGCGTTCCGCATTACCCCATGCCCTCGCCCACGCGAAACCAACTCGACGCCGGAGCGTGATGCCGGGCGCGCCGGCGGGGGACGCGCAGCCGCTTGCTGTGAAGCGCGCCGGCCACCTACCGACGCAATCGAAACAGGCGGATTTCGTGCGCGTTATTGGGCTTCGCCACCTCCGCATAGACCCAGAGCTCGCCGTCGACACGCATCCAATGCGAATATCGGAACACATGGAAGTTGTCGCTTGGCGTCGAACTGATGGCGAGCGGCCCTTCTGTGGTGAGTTCCTGGATCGTGTGCAGGTCGAAGGTGAAGCCGACTCCGGTACCCATGTTGTACACAGGGTCGTACCAGTCCACGCTTGACCCTTCATAAAAGAAGAAATAGCCAATCTCTGTGGGCAGTACGCTGGCCGGGCGCACGTAGAAATCGTGCCAGACTTCGAGGTCCATGATGCTTTCGTAGTAATTCCCCACCGGCGCCCAAACTTCACCATCGCTGCTCGTGAAATGATAGATGCGCTCGGTGCGGCGCATGGTGCCGATTACATAGGCGTGGTAGGCGCCTTCCGCACAAAGGATTACCGGATCCTTATAGCCGTCGGGCCGAATGTCGCGCTCATAGGTCTTTGCCCGCGGCGTTATAACCGCACGCGCAGTCGATGCGTCGAAGTCTGCCGGCGTCTGCGCATCGTCGAATTTAATAATGGACCATTCCCGCTCGGGCCCCCACGGCCCACATGCATACAAGGCAAAGGCACCCGTCTCGGGGTGTTGCAGCAGCGCCGGACGCTCGAAACCTGCGATGGGTACATCTTCGCGGCGGATGCGCTTCACCAAATCAAAGTCGATGCCATCGTCACTGCGCAACAACTGCAGTTCATAGCCGCGCAGCCCGCGCGGTGCCTCGGCCGTGCGCATGCGCGCAGCCAGCCAGAACGTGCCCTCCGCATCGCGCACCACGGAAGGGGCACCGGCCCACCACTCCGCAGCATCTTCGGGCGGCTCCAGCACCACGTCGTACGCATCGAACTTACCGGCAAACGTGGCATAGGCATCGGGAATACCGGCGCGCACATCGGCCGGCGATTCAACCTGGGCGCGCGCGGGAGCAGCGCAAATCAGCGCCACCAATACCAGACACGCCAGACCAAGGGGACCTGCACAACAATCTGTATTCGGGGTGCGTCGCATCGGCTGTGCTCCTTCTGGAGTCCGCCTATCCTAACAGGAATGGCACCTCGTGCGCCTCGCGCTTCTGCTCGCTAAAGATAGCGCCTGAGGCTGCCCCACGTCTCGATGCGCGCTGACGTTGGATGCATCACCTGCACGGTTGCCTCGCTGGCCTTGCAATAATAAGCGTAGAGCGGCATGACTTTCCCTACGGTTCAGTTTTGCGGGGCTGCCTGCTCGAGTGCAAGCGAGAACGGGTCACTCATTTTCTTCCAGGATTCCTCACCTGCCGCCAGTTCCTTTTCGGTCAGCAGGCATTGGGTCAATTGTTTGCGCATGTACTCTTCGTCGATATCCACGCCGATGAACACCAGCATCTGGCGGCGGTCCCCAAAGCGCGGGGTCCAGACGTCGACGATTCGCTGCACGGTGGCGGGGTCATCTGGCCATTGGTTTTTCGGTACGCCCGCCCACCAGCGGCCATAGGGTTCGAACTTGGCGGAACGGCCCGCCTGCGACCACTGGAGCACGTTGTCGAGTTGCGTGGCCACGTAGAAGTAGCCTTTGGCGCGAATCAATCCGGGGTGCTCCTTCGCAAGGAATTCGGCGAGGCGCTCGGGTTGGAATGGCCGGGTATCACGAAAGGTGAAACTGCGTATACCGTACTCTTCCGTCTCGGGGACGTGTTCGCCTTGCAGTTCCTTGATCCACGCCGGCGCGCGTTCCGCTTCTTCCATGTTGAACCGTTGGGTGCCGAGTATTTCGGCGGGGTTCACATGCCCATGTTCAGCGTGCAAGATTCGCGCCTCGGGATTCATGGCGCGCAGTGAGGCCTCCACTGCATGGAGTTCCTCCTCATCCACGAGGTCGCACTTGTTGACAATCAAGACATTGGCCCATTCGATCTGGTCCGCCAACAGATCGGCGAGCCGGCGCTGGTCCGCTTCGCCGACAGCTTCGCCCCGATCCTGCAAGAACTCGAGCCCGCGAAAGTCCTCAAGGAATCGCTGCGCATCGACCACCGTCACCAGCGTATCGAGTTGGGAGACGTCGGCCAGGGAAGTGCCCGCCTCGTCGGTGAACGTAAAAGTCTGCGCGACGGGCATGGGCTCGGAGATACCGGTAGACTCGATGAGCAGATAGTCGAAGCGTTGTTCGCGCGCGAGGCGGCCCACTTCCTGCAGCAGGTCGTCGCGCAGGGTGCAGCAGATGCACCCGTTCGACATCTCGACGAGCCGCTCTTCGGTGCGCGCGAGTTGGGCTTCCTTCTCGACGAGTTCGGCGTCGATGTTGATTTCGCTCATGTCGTTAACGATCACGGCGACCTTAAGTCCGGCACGATTGGCGAGCACGTGGTTGAGGAGCGTGGTCTTGCCGGCGCCGAGGAAGCCGGAGAGTACGGTGACGGGAAGTTTCTTCATGGGCTCAATTCCTTAATTTGCCGAAGATTCTTGTTCGATGAGCATCAGGGCGGGAGAATCGTCGGGGTAGATGGGGTCTTCGAATTGTTTCCAGTCTTCGGACAAGCCGTCCATCTCTGCATCCGTAAGGAGGCAAGAACGCAAGCGCCCCGTAATGTTCTCCCGATCCATTTGCTGGCCGATGAACACCATGCGCTGGCCGCGATCGGCGAAGGCTTCCCAAAGGGCGTCGCGGGTTTGCTTAATGTCTTCGGGCGTGGCATTGGCGGCGGGTTCCGGAACGCCATCCCACCAGAAGCCGGCCGGGCGAATGTTCACAATCTGGCCCGCCTGCGACCATTCGGACACCGTGTCCACATGCGTGGCCAGCCAGATGAAACCCTTGGAACGCAAGACGCCCCTGAACAGGGTTGCATCCTGAATCATGTCCCACAGGCGGCGCGGGTGAAAGGGCCGGTCTGCGTGAAAGCTGAAACTGGAGATGCCGTACTCTTCCGTCTCGGTCGTTTCCGCGCCCCGCGGCGTTGCGAACCAATCCGCATGTTGCTCGGCCTCATCCAGACGGAACCTCCCCGTGCCCATGACGGCTTCGGCAGGCACGCGTCCCAGTTGGCTGCGCACCAGTTGTGCACGCGGATTGAGTTGGCGGAGTAATTGCTCCAACTCCAGAAGCGCTCGCTCGGAGACGAGGTCACACTTGTTGACGACAATGACATTGGCAAACTCAATTTGGTCTGCAAGGAGGGCTGCCACG
>CAYMLC010000047.1:2387-12404 GCA_964390765.1 uncultured Nitrospirales bacterium | reverse complement strand
GCAAGAACATGGCGTACGTGGCCAGCACCACGAACCACGCGAAGAGCATCCAATGGAAGAAGACCTGAAACACGAGGGCCGCGCAGGCCGCGAGTGCGCAGGCGCCCAGCGCGAGAAGCACTTCGGGAGGTTGCCCGGCACCGGTGGCTGCATCGGCCGCGCACCAGTAGGCAGCGAGTGCGGGCGGCGTAGCGGCCCAGGGGCTGCGCAACCCGCCCGACGCGCCAAAGGCCAGCGCCAGCACACCGAGTACGGCCAGGGTGCCGAAGGCCGGCGCCTGCCACAGGCTGAGTGGGGCGAGGAAAAAGACGCCATAAACCGCGAACACAATGCCGGCCACACCGCAGCCAGCGACGAAGGGGGCAACCGGATCGCTTCGTCCGAGTAGCGCCCCGAGGCCGAGCAGCGCCAGACTCAGCATCATAATGACGGCCACGCTGGGCAGAGGCCCGAGGTCGGCCGTGGCATAGGCCGCACGCCCGCCGAGCACCGCACCCGCCAGGACCGCCAGCAGCGCGAGGCGTAGCAGCGAGGCCGTACCCACCGGCGAATCCACGCGCTCCGCCGCGCCATCGGCCAGGCGCCGCGCCATCGAGGGCGAGCGTTGGGGTGCGGCTGTGCCGGGCGCATCGTGCGTGGTGCCACCCAGCGCCTGCACCGTCGCCCGCAAACGCGCCACTTCCCGTTCGAGGGCGCGTACCTGATCCTGCGATTCGCCACGTGCCATGGCGCGGAGGATAGCACAGGCCGCACCGGCAGCCGCGTCGCGTTGCGGCCCGGCTGTGGCCCTCCTATACTCGCGGCAAGCGGGCCTCGAACGCGGGCCCGTGCTGGGAGGACGCAAGCATGTTTATCGCCGGAGCCATCATCGCCGCGGTGTCGGCCATCGTCTGGGGAATTCTGTTTGTCGGCGCGGTGCCCGCGCTCAACGACGCCGTGGGTGCGGTGCCCTTCTGGGTGTGGCCCGCGGGCGTAGTAGGCGGTGCGGCGCTGATGATGCTCGGGCGCCGCCCCAGCAACTAGGGAACCAGGGCCATGCGCACCGCGCTTCAACGCTGCGCCGTCGGCGCGTGCGGCCGGCCGGCCAGGGTGGCGGGCGCCAGCATGCCCTGCGACGCGGACCGCCGGCTGCTGGTGTTGCAGCCCACGCCGGATGCACCCGGCGAATCGGCTACCACGGGTACGTTTTGAGCATACCGCGGCAATATGAAAACGACCTGGTGCTGCGCGCCGCCCATGGCGAGACCACCCCGCGCCCACCCGTGTGGCTGATGCGCCAGGCCGGCCGCACGGACCCCGAGTACCTGGCCTATCGTGAACGTGCGGGGCTGCCGCTGGAAGCGTTGTTTCGCCATCCCGAACACGCGGCGCACATTACGCTGCTGCCGCGGCGGATCGGCGTCGATGCGTTGATCCTCTTTCAGGATATCCTGACGCCGCTCACGCCCATGGGCGCGCCGTTCGTCTTTGCGCCCGGCCCGACACTCGAAGCGCCGGTACGCAGCGCGGCTGCTGCCGAACGTTTACAGCCCTTTGAGGTCGCCACGGAGTTGGGCTTCGTGGGCGAGACCTTGGCCCGTGTGCAGGCAACGCTCGACGGAGCGATGCCCGTGCTGGGCTTCGCCGGTGCGCCCTTCACGCTACTCGTGTTTCTGGTCGAGGGCAGCAGCTTTGGCGACGATATCGGTGCGACGCGCCTCTTCCTGGCCGAACAGCCCGACGCCGCGCGCCGCCTGCTCGACCGGCTTACCGATGTGACGATCGCGTACCTGCGCTACCAGGTGGCCTGTGGCGCGGCAGCTGTGCAGCTCTTCGAGTCGGCCGCGCATGTGCTTTCGCGCGAGGAGTATGAGCAGTGGGCCTTGCCCTACCAGCAGCCGGTGTTTCAGGCGTTACGCGGGGCGGCGCCCACCATCCAGTTCGCACGCGCCTTTCCACACGCACACCTCTTGCAGGCCAGCGGCGCAGACATCCTCAGCCTGCCGGAGAACCTCAGCATCCGAGCGGCGCGGGCCGCCCTGGGCGCCGAGACGGTCGTGCAGGGCAACCTGAACAACCGCTGGCTGGTGACGGCATCGCCGACGGAAGTGGCCGAGCGCGCCCGCGCGCTGGTCGATGAGGGCGAGCGGCGCGGCCACATCTTCAACCTCAGCCACGGCCTGCTTCGCGAAACGCCTTTCGAGAATGTGGTAGCGTTGGTTCAGGCCGTGGTCCATAGCGAGTAGGGAGATGCGGGGGTGAAAACACAAGCGGACCGAGGGCGCCGTGCCTGGGCCACGCGGCTGGCTGCGCTCCTGCTGTTGACGGCGGCGCTGCCGGGCTGCATTGTGCCGCGCACGATTGGACGCGCCGCCGAGGGAACGGCCACGGTCACCAAGGGCGCGGTCGACATTGTGACAGCGCCGGTTCGCTAGACACGGCCGCACACAGCAGAGGGAGAGCACAACCATGCCGCCTGTGGGCTTTGGAATTATCGGCGCCGGCAATATCGGTCCGGTGCATGCCGCCGCAATCAACGAAGTGCGCAGCGCCAAGCTGGTGGCGGTAGCAGATGTGGTGCAGGCCAATGCCGAGCGCCTGGCCAAGCAGTACGACGCCGAAGCCTATGACGACCACAAGGCCATGCTGGCGCGGCCGGACATCAAGGCGGTTTCGCTGTGCGTGCCGAGCGGCATGCGGGCCGAGTTCATCGCCGACTGCGCGAAGGCGGGCGTACACGTCTTGAGCGAGAAGCCGCTCGACGTGACGACGAAGCGTATCGACAAGGCGGTGAAGGCGGCGGACGATGCCGGCATCCTGCTCGGCTGTATCTTTCAGAACCGCTTCGCCAGCGGTGCGCAAACCATCCGCAAGGCGCTGGACGACGGGCGCTTCGGCAAGCTGGTGATGGGTGATGCGTACATCAAGTGGTACCGCTCGCAGGCCTATTACGACAGCGGCGCGTGGCGCGGCACGTGGAAGCTGGACGGCGGCGGCGCCCTGATGAATCAGGGCATTCACCAGGTGGACCTGTTGCTGTGGTTCCTGGGCGACGTGAAGCGCGTGAGCGCACGCACCGGCCTCGTGGCGCACACGGGCATCGAGGTGGAAGACATCGCGGTGGCGATGCTCGAGTTCGAGAACGGCGCCATCGGGACCATCGAGGCGAGCACGGCCATCTGGCAGGGCCACCCCACGCGCATCGAGGTGCATGGCACCACCGGCACAGCGGTGCTGGAAGACGGCAAGATTTCGAGCTGGGCCTTTGACAAGCGGCGTGCCGTGGACAAGAAGGTGGAGGCGGCCATGGCCGGCGAGAGCGAACTGGGCTCGGGCGCGGGCGACCCGCTGGCGGCACTCAAGATTGAGGGGCACCGCCGCCAGATAGACGATTTCGCGAAGGCCATTCAGCAGGGCCGGCAGCCCGCCATCCAGGGCCGCGAAGGGCGGCGCGCCGTCGCGCTGATCGAAGCGATTTACAAGGCGGCACGCACCGGCCGCACTGTCAACGTGGGCTAGGGACAGGCGCCCCGTGAGTTCGCGCACGCTGCACATCGGACTGGTGGGCGTGGGCATGTTTGCGCAAGACGTGCACCTGCCGTGCTACCGGCAACTGCATGCGTACGGGCTGCTGCCGTGGCTGGGCCGGCTGGGGCTCGACCCGCTGGCGCGGCTGCTGGGCGATATCGACATCCGCTTTGTGGCCGTGGGGGCGCGCAGCCAGGCCTCGGCCTGCCGCGCACAGGAAAAGTGGCAGCGCGACGGTATGCCGCTGGCCGCGTATTGGGGCGATGCGCCTTGGGAAGCCATGCTGGAGGCGCACCCCGAACTCGATGTGCTGGCCGTGGCCACGCCGGACCACCTGCATGCGGCGCCCGTGCTGGCGGCGCTCGAACACGGGGTACACGCCATCGTCGAGAAGCCACTGTGCCTGGAGGCGCACGAGGCCGACGCCATCCTGGCGGCACAGGCGCGCACGGGTTGTCTGGTGGGCGTCGACATGCACAAGCGCTACGACCCTGACCACCTGCGCATCCGCGATGAACTGCGCACGCGCATCGGCGAACCGCTCTATGGCTGTGCCCTGCTGGAAGAACCGCTGAGCATCTCGACCGACGTGTTTCAGCAGTGGGCGGCGCACAGCGACCCGTTCAGCTACGTTGGAAGTCACTGGACCGACCTGTTTATCGCCTGGTACGGGGCGCGGCCGGTTTCGCTGCATGCCGTGGGACAGAAGCGCAAACTCGCGCACGAGTACGGTATCGACACCTTCGACGCGGTGCAGGTCAAGGTGACCTTCGACAACGGCATGAGCATCGACTTCGTCAACAATTGGGTGACCCCCGACGCCTTCGAGGCGCCCGTCAACCAGGAGAGCCGGCTGGTCGGTACCGAGGGGATGGTGGAATCGGACACACAATACCGCGGCCTGCGCTATGCCACGACCGAGCGCGGCACGCAGACGGCCAACACCCACTTCATGCGGCAGGTGCAGCGCGATGATGGCAGCACGGCGCTGGTGGGCTACAGTGCCGACAGCCTGCTGGTGTGTCTGGCGCGTATCGCCGAGATGAAGTTTCTGGGGCGCACGCTCGACGATGTGCGCGGCGGATACCCGGACGCGGCGGAAGCGCGCCTGACCGTGCTGATCGTGCATGCCGCCCGCGCCGTGTGCGCGCGCAATCATGAATACCTGCAAGCTGGGCGCGGCGCACCGGTGACGGCGCATTTCGGCCCCGAAGGTATCACCCTGTGCGACCCGTGGGCCGGCAACGTGCTGCTCTACGAGCACCCCGTATGAGACCCCGCGTGCGCCGCATCATCGCCGCCATCATGCTCGGCACAACGCTGTCGGTTGCCCTTGCGCTGGGCGGAGGCCTGGGCCTGCGCTACCTCTACCACGATGTGTGGCCCTGGGCGGAGAGCGCCGCCGCGGCCGACTTTCGCGACGGCGTGGGCCAGCAGCGCATCACCGCGGTCGACGTTTCCGTTACGGTCGCGGCGGAGGATGGCGCGCTCGATGCCGAGGCCACGCTGACGCTTGAACCACGGCCGGGCGCCGCGGCGCTGCATCTGGTGCTGAACCCGGGCTTGCGCCTGCAAGAGGTGACGGTCGACGGCGAGGCTGTGGGCTATCGGCGGCGCGGGCGCTATCTGCGCGTGCAGGTGCCGGGTGACGCAGGTCTTCAGAGCCACCGGGTGCGCCTGGTGTATGGGGGCGTCCCCAACGATGGCGCGTTTCAGCCGGTGTACCGCGGCGCGGGTGAATACATTGTGCCGGCCTACGCCGCGTGGTATCCGACCGATCTGCAGAGTTTCACCAGCTTCCGCTGTACCGTGCGCGCGCCCCGCGCGTGGACGCCGGTGTTCGGCGGCGAGCGTGTTGCCGATACGCTCGAGGGCGGGCTGCGCCGCGTCACGTGGGATACGCGGCGCGTGGCTGCGGGCGTACCGCTTATCCTGGGCGATTACGAGCGGGTGTCGCGCACGTATGGGCAGGTCACGTTCCGCGTGCACTATCCCGCCGATAGCGCGCCACCGGGCGACGCTCCGCTGCAGACCCTGAGCGAAGCGCACGCGGCACTGAGTGCGCTGCTGGGCGGCACCGGCTTCTACAATTTTGACCTGGTGCTGACCGAACTGGCGGCGCCGCCCTTCTATACGGGTCATGCGGGTGCGGTGTTGCCGCGTGCGCTCCAGGCCGAAGACGAGACGCAATTTCTACATCTCGCGCGGCTGGTGGCCCAGGACTGGTGGGGCGGCACGGTGGGCGCGCGGTGGTTCAGCCCGCGCACCGAGGCGCCCGCGTGGATGGCGGCGAGCCTGCCGGAGTACACCGCCTGGGAATTGCTGCGGGCGGTACGCGGGCGCGCGGTCTGGCTGCGGCACAAAGAGCAGTTGGCGGTGGCCCGTCCCGAGCGGCCGCTGAATGCCTACGGCCTCGAAGACCTCGCGCATACGGCGGGCACAGCGAAACCCACTCTCTACGCTTACGGCCCACAGGTGGCCAACATGCTGGCCGAGTATGTCGGCACCGAACTGTTCTGGTCGGCGTGCCGCCGCTTCATCACCATGCACGAGCACCGCACCGCATCGCTGACGGCCTTTCGCCACGAACTGGAGCTGTTGGCCGAGACCGACCTCGACGAGTTCTTCCGCGCCTGGTTCGAACGAAGGGCCCACTTCGACTACGGCATCAGCGATGTGGCGGTGACCGGCGACATGGCGCACATCAGCTTCGTGAACGCAGGCACGCGCCTGGCCCCCGGCGCCTTGCAGGTGGCTGTGCTGGGTGATGGACAGGTGGCGTGGCACGCGGTACGGCCGGGCGCGCTGGGCCAGTCCATCTCGGTGCCGGCCCGCGGCGAAGTGACGCAGGTGGTGCTCGACCCCGAATTCGTGACGCCCGACAGCAATCGCGCCGACAACATCTGGCCGGCGCGCGCCTGGCCGCGGCATCTCGGCGCGACCGGCAACGGCGAGGTGGTGGTCGTGGTGCGCGACCAATGGGATACGCAGCCGCCGCGCGTGCTGGCCTGGCAACAGGCGGGCGCCTGGCGCATGCACCGTCTCGACACCGCGCCCGCGCACTGGTTGCCCAGCCCGGGCGGAGGGCTGCTGTTGGGGCTGGAGACACCGGCACGCTGGATGCCGGGCGGGCGGGCCACGCCGCTGTTCGACCGGCGCGCGCGGCTGGGCGGTGCCACCGCAGACATCGTGTGGGCGTGGCGAGACGGCCGCTGGCTGGGCCGTACAGACGACGCACGCCAGCGGCGCACGCGGCAGATGATGCCCGCCCCCGCCACGGGCGAAGCGGTGCCGCAACCCGCGGGCGCGCTCTTGGCCTACGTGGCGGAAGACAGCGGCGCAGTGCGTGTCTTCGACGTGGAGACGGAGGAAGAAGTGGCGGCCTTCGCAGACACGGAACCGGCGGGGCGTATCGCGTGGGCTGCCGACGGCAAGGCACTGCGCATGTTAACGCGTACGGGTGAACTCTTGTCCTGGCACCCGGCCGACGGCCGGGTCGAGACCACCCTCTCGCTCCCCTACACGCCGCGCGAGGCGCGCTTCTCGCCAGATGCGCTGCGCGTGGCCTGGCGCGATCCGGCGGGCAACGTGCGGCATGCGGCGGCCGACGGCGGCTGGGCACAGACGGTGGTGCTGGAAGGCGACGCACTGGACTTTCGCTGGCTGGACGAGGCGCGCCTGGCGGTGCTGGAGGTGGCGCCCGACCCTGTGCTGCCGCTGCACTTCAGCGCGGCCTATGCCCTGGTGGTGATCGATGTGCAGCGCGGCGAGCAGCGCGAGACACCGTTGCGCCTGCCGAGACCGGCAGAGGCCGCCGCCTGATCGGCGCGTTGCCGCCTCACGCTGGCACGGCGTAGAATCCGGGAATTTGCGCGCGCAATGCGCGTCTGTGGGGCTTGCTGTGCTGGGAATCGTTCCTGAAGGCTGGATAACCCTCGCCGTGATCGCGGTGATACTGGTGGCGCTGATTCGCGATTGGGTCGCGCCCGATATCGCGATGCTGGGCGGCGTGGCCTTTCTGACCGCCGCGGGTATTCTGGCGCCGGCCGATGCGCTGCGGGGCTTTGTCAACGACGGCGTGATCACGCTGGGCGCATTGTTCGTTATCGCGGGCGCAATCCGCGAGACGGGCGCGCTCGACCGTGCGGGGCGTGCCCTCTTCGGACGCATTCACACCGAGGCGGGCCTGATGGGCCGGCTCGCGATTTCGGTGATGCCGATTTCGGCCTTCCTCAACAACACCCCCATCGTGGCCATGTTTACGCCCATGGTGGTCTCCTGGTGCCGCACGCACCAGGTATCGCCCTCGCGCTTTCTGATTCCGCTTTCCTACTTCTCGATTCTGGGCGGCGCGTGCACCCTCATCGGCACCAGTACCAGCATCGTCGTCGATGGTCTGGTACGCAGCGCGGGTATGGAGCCCATCGGCATGTTCGAGCTGGCCCCCGTCGGCATTCCGATGGCGCTCGTGGGCGGCGGCTTCATGGTCCTGTTTGCGCGGCGGCTCTTGCCGGACCGCACCGACCTGGTCGAGCGGCTGGGCTCTTCGGCGCGCGAGTACCTGATCAACATGCGCATCGAGCCCGGCTGCCCGTTGATCGGGCAGAGCATTCAGGGCGCCGGCCTGCGCCACCTGCCGGGACTGTACATCGTGGAGTTGAACCGCGGTGACACGCAGATCAGCCCGGTGCCCCCCAACCAGTTGCTGGAGGCGGACGACGTGCTCACGTTCACGGGCGTCGTCAATACCATTGTCGACCTCGAGCGCATCCCCGGTCTGGTGCCGGTAGCGGACGAATCCTACGAACGGCGCACGCGCGAGCTGCGCGAGAAATCGCTGGTCGAGGCGGTTATCTCCGAGACTTCGCCGCTGATTGGCAGCAATATCCGTGATGCCGACTTTCGCGCCGTCTACAACGCGGCCGTACTGGCGGTGCACCGCAATGGACAGCGGCTGCAGGGGCGCGTAGGCGATATCGTTCTGCAGAACGGCGACACCATCCTGCTTCAGGCCGGGCCCCACTTCGTACGCGCCCACCGCAACAATCCCGACTTCTATCTGGTGAGCGGCGTCGAGGAATCGCGCGCGGTACGCAGCGACCGCATGGTGATTGCGCTGGGCCTGCTGGCGGTGTTGGTGCTGCTCATCAGCACGGGCTATGTGCCGCCGGTCATTGCCGCGCTCTTGGTGGCGGTCTTGATGGTGCTGACCCAGTGCATCTCGCCGGCGGTGGCGCGGCAGTCGCTCGACCTGCAGACCCTGCTCACCGTGGCGGGCGCGATTGGCCTGGGCAGCGCGCTGCAAGTGACGGGGGTCGCCAGTGAACTGGCGCACTACCTCGTGGTGGGCACAATCAACGCCGGACCGTACGTGCTGCTGGCGCTTATCTTTCTGCTTACCTTGCTGCTGACCGAACTCATCACCACGCAGGGTGCCGCGGTGCTGATGTTTCCGATTGCCGTGGCCGCGGCGACCGAGGCGAATGCCGACCCGCGCCCCTTCATCATGAGCGTGCTCTTTGCGGCCATGGCCAGCTTCATCACCCCCGTCGGTTACACGACGAACCTGATGGTCTTCGGGCCCGGTGGCTACACCTTCACCGACTTCTTCCGCGCCGGGGTGCCCGTCAGCATTCTGGCGGCGACCACAGCGATTGTGCTGATACCGTGGGTGTGGCCGTTCTAGAGGCGGCCCTTCTGCGCCTTGATGATGAGTTCACCACGCAAGATGTAGGCGTGTTCGAGCACCGTGTAGCCACGCAGGGCCAGGGCTTCGCGCAGGCTGGCCAGGCTGTAGTGCGTAACGTGTTCAACGGCATAGGCACCCGGCGCGGCGAGGTCGTAGAGCCGCTCGATAAGGCGCCACTCCCAGTTCCCGTAGTCCGGCGTACCGAGCACAAAGATGCCGCCCGGCTTGAGCACGCGGGTGCATTCGTTGAGCAGGCGCCCGCCCTCGTCGGGGATGTGCTCGATCACCTGCGAAGAAATGACGCAGTCAAAGTGCTCGTCGGGAAAGGGCAGTGCGCAGGAGTCGCCCTGCACGAGCAGCTTGTTGGTGCGCTGCATGAAGCGCAGTTTGTCGTGGCGCAGGTCCATACCAATGGCGTTGGGCAGGGCGGCGAGGATCTTTGAACTGCCGCAGCCTGCATCGAGCGTCTTCACATCGGGCGGGGTCATGTCGAGGATAAGGCGGTAGCGGCGGCGCTGCCAGTAGCGCTGCAGGGGGATACGGCTGTCGTGCGCGCGCCAGTCGTAGTCGGGAAAGCTGACCGAATTGCGCAGGCGCCACATGCGATGGAAGAGGCGCAGGTAGTCGATGCCGAACCGGAGGATGCGCGCGTTCGAGCGGCCCGCCCCGCGCGGCGCGTAGTGAAAGGGCACCTCGGCAAAGCTGGCGCCGGCCTTGAGGGCGAGCAGCAGCAGTTCGACCAGCACCACGAAGTTTGTGTGGGTGGGCGCAAGCCCGCGCACGAGCGAGGCGCGGTAGAGGCGAAATCCGCTGCTGAGATC
>CAYMLC010000047.1:0-2377 GCA_964390765.1 uncultured Nitrospirales bacterium | reverse complement strand
TGAGATCATACACGGGCAGCGAAAGGCCACTTCGGAAAAAGGCATTGAGCACGCGGCTGAGAAACAGGCGGAAGGGCGGCTGGTCGGCCTGGGCGCCGGCCACGTAGCGCGATGCAATGACGATGTCGGCCTGCGAACGTGCATGCCACAGGTCACGCACGAAGCGGGCGGGATGCGAACAGTCGGCGTCCATGGTCAGGATGTATTCGCCGCGCGCCTCGCGCATGCCGCGCACGATCGCAGCGCCGTATCCCGGTTGCGCCTCGGGCACATAGCGGGCGCCTGCCTGCTCGACCACAGCCTGCGTACCGTCGGCCGACTGCGCATCCACGACAAGGACTTCGTGTGCGATACCGAGCTCTTCAAGCGTGGCCTGCAGGTCGGGCAGCAGATGCCGCAGATTCTCCGCTTCATCCTTTGCCGGGATGACGACCGACAGGTCACAGTGGTCGCCGGCGGCATGGTCGTTGGTGTTCATAGCACTACCCCTCCCCCGTTGCCCGCGGCAGTCTAGGTGCGCAGGCGGGCACAGTCAACGCGCAGCGGGCAGCGCCTGTACCCGCGCGGCCACGGGCGCGAGGCCGGGCAGCCCGTTCTCGGGGCGGTCGAGATAGAAGAAGGCCGTCGCGCACACGTCGTCGCGGCGGTACATATTCGTCCAGCCCTGGGGGCCCACGGCCAGGTCGACCGGCTGGGGCTTTTCCATGAGCGGCGTAAAGCCCGTGTCGGCACTCCAGGTCGAGACCGGCAGCACTTCGCCGCCGCGCGCGATGAGTTCGAGCACGTCGGCCGTGGGCGCGCCGCCCATCTGCTGCAGCGTCACGCGGATGTCTTTGCGAAAGTAGACGGGGTCGGGCACATGATAGCGGTAGAAGCTGTAGATGCCGGCGTCGTTGTCCACGATGAGCGACCCCTGATAGCGCGTGCTGAATTCGCCTTGGCCATAGGCGGTGCCCACGTAGTCTTCGGTGCCCGTGCCGACCAGCGTGGGCAGGTCCGTGTCGCGATCGAGATAGACCTTCACCTCGCCCTCGCCCCACCAGCCGATGTTGTCGGGGTGGCCGAGAATGCCGACATGCACGCCGAGGAAGCGCCCGCCTCCCTCGAGACGCGGCAGCAACGCAAAGTCTTCGGCAAGCGCGGTCCAGCGCACGCGGTGCCAGTGCGCATGGAAATACAGCGCATTACTCGGGTGCCGGTCGTTCACCGTGAAGTTAATGTCATAGTAGAGCTGATTGAGGCGGCGGCCCGATTCGTTCGTGAGGGTGACGCGCGCCGCGCTGCGGAAGGGCATCGGGATGCTCATGTTGATCGAGCGGCCCTCGGGATTGCTGAAGAGCGCACCCGCAAACGGCACCATCAGCCCGTGAATCGCACCGGCGAAATCGCCCAGCGGCACGTCGACCGCGGGCGTCTCGGCGCCGTCCCAGTACATGCGCAGGCGCAATGCGCGCAACATCTCGGGCGAGCGGTCGCTGAGTGTCATCCACATGCGGCGCACCGTGCCCGCGCCCTCCCACTGCATGAGCGTTACGGTCTCACCGGCAGCGACGGGTGCAAATGCAGCCCCCTTCGCGCCCTGGTTGGCCGTGCCCCCCGCGCCCTTTGCCCCGGTGGGATTCTCGAAGCTGGCCCAGCGCGTCTCGACATCGGGCGGCAAGGTGTAGAGCGGCGCTGCAGCGCCCGCCCAGGCGAGCGCCAGCACGCAGGCAAATACGCACGTGCGCAACATCGCCGCCCCGCTACGACGCCGCGGGCACATAGCCGTCTTCCGTCGGCGCGGCATCAGCCGGCCGGTAGCCCCCCGAGTTGAAGAATTGGATAAGGCGCAACAACTCGGAAAGACTGATGGTGGCGTCTTGCGGTGCATAGTCGCTTTCGTGCGCGATACAGGACAGGCTGGCCGTGCCCGGCAGATAGCCGTCTTCCGTCGCGCCCGGCGTGGCCGCGCAGGTGTAGCCGTTTGAGTTGAAGAACTGGATAACGCGCAGCAACTCGGAGAGGCCAATTCCGTAATCGCCCGACTGGTCGGCCGCATGAACAGGCGATGGAGCCAGTAGCGGCGCGCGCAACTCGGCCACGGTTACCGCTTCGTCGGCGTTGGTGTCGAAGTCGGGCAGATTGGGGCCGCCCGTGCCCTTGTCCGCACCAGCGCCCTCAAACCATTCCTCAAACGAGATGCGGTTGTCGCGGTTCAGGTCGTAGGTGGCAAAGTCACGCAGCACATTCGCGGCGTAGTCTGAAAGCGCCTGCGCATCGATAGCGCCCTCGCCCTCGCCTTCCGCGACGCCTTCACCTTCTGCCATGCCTTCACCTTCTACCATGCCTTCACCTTCTGCCGTGCCCTCGGGCAAACCCTCGCCTTCGCCCTCAATGC
>CAYMLC010000046.1:0-12422 GCA_964390765.1 uncultured Nitrospirales bacterium | reverse complement strand
AGGCCGGGACAGTCGGCCCCCACAATCACCACCTTGCCGTAGTGCAGCGCGAAGTGATCGTCGAATGCCTGTGCCAGCCGGGCGCCCAGGTCGCCCTCGCCCTGCGGCGCATACTCGAGGTCACCGCCCAGCCAGGCGCGCAGGTCGCGGCGCTCGCCGCCGGCATAGCGCACTTCGAGGTGCGCGCGTTGCAACAGCGCGCGCAGCGTATGCACCGTGTGTTCGGTCATCTCGCGCTGCAGTTCGGCCGCGCCTTCTTCGCCCAATTCGGGAATCAGGCGCGTCTTGGTGCTGCCGGGTTCGGGCCAGCGCGTGAAGAGCACCAGCATGTCGGTACGGCGGCGGATGCGCTGGCTCAAGGCGGCCGCGAAGATGTGCCCCAGTATCTTGGTGCCCGCGCCCCACACGCCGCGCAGCGTGCCCGCCACCTTGCTCTGGCCGATGCGCGGGCGATAGCTGACCGGCACCTCGCCCGCGGGAACGCCCTGCAAGGCGGCCTTGATCTGCATCTCGACGGTCCAGCCGTAGTCCGGGTCGCGCATGCCCAACTGCTGCAATGTGGCGAAACGGATTGCGCGGAAAGGGCCGAGGTCCGTATAGGGCACGCCCCAGATGATCCGGATCAGCAGCGTGGCCAGCCAGTTGCCGAAGCGTGCCTGCGGCGTGAGCGCGCCGGGCGCACAATTGCCGCGCACACGCGAGCCGACCACAAAGTCGAACTCGCGGTTCAGAATCGGGTCCACCAGCAGGTGCATCTCTTCCGGGTGGTCGCTGTAGTCGCCGTCGAGAAAGACCACGATGTCGGGAAAGTCGAGCGTTGCCATGGCCGCGAGACAGGCGCTGCCATAGCCCGGGCGCGGCGCATCGACTACGCGCGCCCCGTGCTCGCGCGCGACGCGTGCCGTGCCGTCGGTCGAGCCGTTGTCCGCCACGACCACGTCGTCGACCCAGGGCGGGATGGCATCGATGACCCGGCCGATGGAGGGGGCTTCGTTAAGCGCGGGGATAATGACCGCGATGGTGTGTTCGCGCCGCATGGGCGGGGAGTGTAGCCCCGCCCGCACGCGATGTACACCCTGCCGTGCAGCGCCTCACGCGGTGTAGCTGTGCTTGATCGAGTCGAGGCGCGGCACGCTGTAGGTACCCATAATGAGCTGGTCGAGAATCGACGGGTCGCTCGAATAGGTGCGCGCATTCTCGAGCGATATCTTCTCTTCCTTGTACAGGCGGTGCAGATAGTTCTCGAACAGGAACGAATGCGACACCGTCTGCTGCATGCCGACCCGGATCGCCTCGGTGCTGCCGGTGCGGATACCGTCGCCGATGGCCTTGGTGTCCTTGAACATCATCTCCAGCGCGGGTACGCGCCCCCCGCCGATACGCGGCACGAGGCGCTGGCAGATAATGCTCTGCAATGAATCGAAGAGTTGCAGACGTACCAGGTCGCGCTCGACGGGGTCGAAGAAACTCACGATGCGGTTCACGCACTCGCTGGCCGTGTTTGCGTGCAGCGTGCTGATAACGAGGTGGCCCGTGGCCGCCGCACTGATGGCCGCACGAATCGTGTCGGGGTCGCGCATCTCGCCGATGAACAAGACATCCGGGTCGTGGCGCAGCGCGCCGACGACCGCCAGATTGAAGGTCTCTACATCGACCCCCAGCATGCGCTGCGAGATGATGGCCTTCTTGCTCTCGTGCACGTACTCGACGGGGTTCTCGATTGAGAGGATATGTTTCTCGTAGTGCTCGTTTATCCAGTCGAGCAACGCCGCCGCCGTGGTCGTCTTGCCACTGCCCGTCATCCCGGCGATCAGCACCATCCCGTGGTGCAGTGCGCCCAGTGCATGCAGCGGTTCGGAGGGGATATTCAGGTCGTCGAACGAGGGAATCTTCTCGGGCAGGAAGCGCAGCGTAAGGTGTGGCGCACCGCTCTTCATGAAGGCCGAGATGCGTGAATAGCCCATACCGATCTGGTGAAAGTTGAAGCTGGTCTGCTTGGTCTGCTGAAACTCCTCCCACGCGTCGTCTGGCGCCAGCTCCCGAATCAGCGCGTTAATCTGAAGTGCGCTCAACTCGCCGGCGATGTCGGCGGCATGCGTGTCGCCATCGATGCGCAGCACCGGCTTGCCGCCCGGCGACAGATGCAGGTCGCTGGCCTTGTTGTTCATCAGCGACTTGAACAGCTTCTCGACGCTCAGCCGGTCGATGCGGTATTGCTCGCCATGCACACGCCACACCTCGGGCAGCCGTACCGCGCCCGACAAGGCGTCTGCCGCCGCGAGCGCGGCCTCGCCGGGCGCCTGCCCTTCACCCGGACAGTAGAAGGTCATCACGCCTTCCTGCTCCTCGTACGTGCAGGCGTTGGCGTGTTGCGCCGCGACTTCGCGCAGGGCTTCCTGGCGGCGCTCGCTGCAGCGCAGGCGCAGGGTAAAGGCGTTGAAGTCCGCATCGAAGTCGGGGCGCATGGCGAGGAATTCGCAGTTGTCGGCACGCGCATCGAGCACCCGCGGCACGCCTTGTGTTCGGCGCAGTTGATGTTCGACGGCGCGCGCAACGTCGCGTATGGAAGCCTTCTGCCCGGTGCCCAACACGAATTCAGTCATGGCATGCCCCTAGCGTTCCGCCGTATTCGACGTTTGTGCCCTGATCCGCTGCAACCTGAGCATAGGCGTCGCACGCCAAACGTTCAAATCCCGTTAGCGCCGCATATACCGCAGCGTGAACCACAGCGGCAGGCCCGGCCGCTTGCAGGTCCCGCGTCGCGATTGCTAGCCTACGGGTTTACCGCGGCGCCCTTTCAACGGGGCCCATTCTGTCCTGACGGCCGATGCACCCCATTGCATCCGGGCCCCCGGCGCCGCGCGGTATCAGCAGGCCGGTGCGGCAGGACATGACCAAGGCGGGAGGCTCCATGGGCAAGATTCTGGTTCTGGATAACCTGAGCGATGAAGGCGTGGCGGTGTTTCAGCAGGAGGGCTTCGAGACCGACGTGAAGCCCGCGCAGAAGCCCGACGAACTGGCGGCGATCATCGGTGAATACGAGGGACTGGTGGTACGCAGCGGCACGAAGGTGACCGCCGATGCGCTGGCGAAGGCGGATAAGCTGCGCGTGATCGGGCGGGCCGGCGTCGGCACCGACAACATCGACAAGGCCGCAGCCACCGAGCGCGGCATCGTGGTGATGAACACGCCGGGCGGCAACACGATCTCGACGTGCGAGCACACCTTTGCCCTGATGCTGGCCCTGTGCCGCAACGTGCCCGCCGCCCACGCGAGCATGATGGAAGGCCGCTGGGACCGCAAGAAATTCATGGGCGCCGAGTTGTGCGGCAAGACCCTGGGCGTCATCGGTGTGGGCCGTATTGGCGGCGCAGTGGCCAAGCGCGCTCTGGCCTTCGAGATGAAGGTGCTGGCCTTCGACCCACTGCTGACGCCGCTGAAGGCGGACGCCCTGGGCGTAGAACTGGTGAGCCTCGAAGACATCCTCACGCGTAGCGACTTCATCAGCATTCACGCGCCGAAGAGCGACAAGACCAACAACATGATCCGCATGGGGCAGTTGAAGCAGATGAAGCCCGAGTGCCGCATCGTGAACTGCGCACGCGGCGGAATCGTGAACGAGCAGGACCTGGCGCAGGCGCTGAAGGAAGGCGTGATCGCGGGGGCCGGCCTCGATGTGTATACCTCGGAACCGCTCGAAGACAACCCCTTCATCGGTCTTGACAACATCGTGACGACACCGCATCTGGCGGCCTCGACCGATGAGGCGCAGACGACAGTGGCGGTCGAGGTTGCACAGCAAATGGCGAACTACCTGAAGACCGGCGAGATTGTGAACGCGGTCAACGTGCCGAGCCTGGACAAGCAGACGCGCGAGACCTTGGCCCCGATGCTCTACCTGGCCGACCGGCTGGGCCATTTCCTGTCGCTGTGGAGCGAAGGCAAGCCGTCGGAAATCGATATCGACTACTACGGCGACCTGCCGGTGACCGACGTCTACCCCATTACCGCCTCGGTCTTGACCGGGTTTCTGCGGCCGCTGGTGGATTCGCCGAACATGATCAGCGCGCCCAGCCAGTTGGAGTCGCGCGGCATCGACGTGAGCGAGACGCGCAGCGGCCAGGACAGCGACTATGCCTTCGAGATCGCCGTGACCCTGCGCAGCGAGAAAGAAGAGCACACGGTCCGCGGTACGCTGTTCCAGGACGATGACCCACGCATCATCGCCATCGACGGCACCCGCGTCGACGCGCGGCCCGTGGGGCACATGCTGGTGTGCAGCAACGAAGATAAGCCGATGGTACTGGCGAACATCGCCTCGATTATTGGCGACAGCGGGGTGAACATCGCTAACCTCACGCTCGGCCGGGACAAGCCGGGCGGCAGCGCGTTTACCGTGCTCAATCTCGACGCGGCCGTGGCGCCCGAGGTGCTCGAGCGTATCGCGGCGGCCGAACACGTGACGAGCGCGCGGCTGGTCTCGCTGCCCAGCTAGGCAACCGGGCAGCCGCACAACCAGGTGGAGGCGCACCGATGGGCTGGCAGCACCTGAGCGTGCCCGAGGGCACGCCGCTCAACATGGCCGGTGGTCACCTCAATGTGCCCGACCGGCCCGTCATCGGCTGGATAGAGGGCGATGGCGTGGGGCCGGACATCTGGCGCGCGCTGCACCCGCTCTTCGAGAAGGTGGTGCGCCATTGCTACGGCGAGCGGCGGCAGGTGGCCTGGATGGAGTTGTACGCGGGCGGCAAGGCAAATGAGCGCTACGGCGCGCACCTGCCCGACGAGACGCTCGACGCCATCCGCGAATACAAGGTGGCGATCAAGGGTCCGCTGGCCACGCCCGTGGGCCGCGGCTTCCGCAGCCTGAACGTGCGCATCCGCCAGGTGCTGGACCTGTATGCCTGCGTGCGCCCGGTGCGCTACTTCAACGGTGTGCCCAGCCCGGTCATCCGGCCCGAGCTGGTCGACATGGTGATCTTCCGCGAGAACACGGAAGACGTGTACTGCGGTATGGAGGTGCAGGCCTTCAGCGAAGCCGCGCAGCAGATGATCGCCATGTGCGGGCGCGAAATGGGCTGGGAGATTCGCCCCGACAGCGGCATCGGTATTAAGCCCATCAGCGCGTCTGGCAGCAAGCGGCTGATCCGTGCCGCGCTGCACTATGCCATCGACCATGGCCGCAAGTCAGTGACGCTCGTGCACAAGGGCAACATCATGAAGTACACCGAAGGGGCCTTCATGCAGTGGGGCTACGACCTCGTGCGCGAGGAATTCGGCGACGTGGCGGTGGCCAAGGACGCCCATGGCGGGCCCGGCGATAAGCGCATCATCGTAAAGGATGTGATCGCAGACAACTTCCTGCAGATGGTGCTGCTGAATCCCTGGGACTACGACATCATCGCCACGATGAACCTGAACGGCGACTACATCAGCGATTCGCTGGCCGCACAGGTGGGCGGTATCGGCATCGCGCCCGGGGCCAACATCAACTACGCGGACGGTATGGCCGTTTTCGAGGCCACCCACGGCACCGCGCCGAAGCTGGCCGATACCGATTCGGCCAATCCGTGCAGTGTGCTGCTGTCGGCCGCCATGCTCTTCGAGTACATCGGCTGGGAAGAAGCCGGCGAGACCCTCGTGAACGCGCTACAGCGCACCTTCAACGATGGGATCTTCACCGGTGACCTGGCGGCATTGAAGGCGAACACACCGGCACACAGTTGCTGCGCCTTCGCGGCGGCTGTGGCCGAGCGTCTTGGCCAGTAAGCACGCGATCAAAACCGAGCCAAGTACCTCTTACGGTTTTGGGTTCATCGACTCTTAAGATAGTTTTTTGAAGCTACTGCGCCATAAGTGTGTTATCGTGGGGCGAGGTGGCCATATGACTATTTCCTTTTCCGCAGACCACGCCGCATATCTCGTCGATCCCGAGTCCGAAGCCTTCTGGACCCACTTGGTGAATGTCTATCGCTTTGCCCAGGTGGGCCGCGCCGTCAATGGCGTCACGCACGACGTCAACAACCATCTGGGCGCCGTGCTGGCCTATTCCGAGTTGGTGGCACTCGAAGACCAGATAGACGATGATGGCCGCCACATGCTGGGCGAGGTCGTAAATGGCATCAAGCGCGCCAGCCGCCTGATGTCGATTCTGACGGGGATTGCGCGCAAGGACCGCGGCCAGGTCTCTATCGCCGACCCGGAGTCGCTGTTGCGCCAGTTGCTCGAGTTGTACGACTACAACCTGAAGCTGGCGCGCCTGCGCGTGGAAGACAGCATCGCACCGGGGCTCCCGCAACTTATTGGGCACCGTGCGCGCCTGCAACTGGCGCTGCTCTATCTGCTGCAGAATGCTGAAGAAGCGGCGATGCAGACGGAGGAGCGTCGCATCGCGATATCGGCCCAGGCCAGCAAGGCGACCGCCGGGCGCGCGGCTGGCGTTCGCATCGCGCTGTGGAACAGCGGCACCCCGATCGACACGCACGAGCAGGCCCACATGTTCGAGCCGTTTACCACAACGAAGGGCGAGGGACACCTGGGTCTGGGACTGGCGCTGGCGCGGCATACCTTTGAAGCGCACCACGGCACGCTGGAATACGATCCCGACTCAGGGTTTGTGGTGTGGCTGCCGCTGGACACGGGCTACCGCCTCGACGCCTAGCAGCCAGTGGCAAAACTCGAACGTGGCCTGCGAACGGCCTTGATGTCGCGACTCGTCGTTGCAAACCCTTGAAAATGCTCGCATTTCCGGCGGCTTCGCGCCTCGATTCGCGACACCAATTCGCGTTCTCGGCGGCACGCGCCTTTTGCCACGGGCTGCTAGCGCGCGCTACTGCGATGCGGATAGCGTATAGACGACGCGCACGGTAGCGGTACAACTGACCTCGCGCAGATTCGGTACAGTCGCGCGATTCTCCGCGTCGGTATTCCAGACGAAGCCCGCCAGGCTCACCGTCTCGACCGCGGTAATCACCGCATTCAGTTGCTGCGCAACGGCCTCGGCCACCACGTAGGCATCCTCCGTGGCCCGCGTGGCGGCCTGCCGCTCCACCAGCTTGGGGTCGCTGTGCGTGAAGACCGGGCCTTCGAGCGCCGCGTTGAGGTCGGTGGCCAGCAGGGCCACGCTGTCGCAGAGGGCTGCAAACCGCTGTTGGCCATCTTCTTCCGATGCATAGGGAGACAGCGCAAAGCGCAGGCGCGCCGTCACGCGGACCGTGGTATCGCCCGCGGTGGCGTAGGCGGGCGGCGCTACCTCGACCTGCGCCTGCGCCATCTCACGTGCGCCCAGCGCCTGGCGCAGCCGGGCCTCGAACTTCGCCGCCTCGTCGACCGCCGCCGCCAGCGTATCGCCAAGCACGTCGTGGTGGAGCCAGAACTGGGCACGATTGGGCGATACGTAGACAGTGGCTTCGCCCGTGCTCTCGATAATCGAGGGGAGGGGTTGTTGCGCCTGCGCGCCCAACGCCGCGATCAGCGCAGCCGAGAGCAGTGCGAGGTGCGCCGCACGGCTCACGGTGCTACAGATGCGGCCGGGGCCATGCCCGGCGTATTCGCCTGACTGGCCGCCGCACCCGAAGCGCTGGGCGCAGTAGAAGCGTTGGGCGGGGAAGGCCTGGGCGCGGCGCCGTCGACGAAATTGATGCGGATAGGATTGCTGCGCAGCGTTGTCGTGCGGTTGGGCGTCGTGGCTACCGTGGCCACGTCTATGGCATCGACATCCGTACCCGGTGGCAACAGCAGGGTCTCTGCCTCGGCCACCACCAGCATCGTCTCGGGCAAGGTGTTCAGCCCTTGCAGGGCGTCCGCTTCGAAGCGCCCTCCCCGCACATCCGTCTGGCCGGCGAGCACCGTGGTGAACGTCCCCAGTTCGTCGGTGTCATCGCGCAGGATGCGTCCGCGCATCAGGACCGGCGTCACGGCAAAGGCGGCGTCGTTGCCCGCCACGGTAAATTCCAGCGGCAGGCCGGCGGGATAGGGCTGTGCCACGTCGATCGTGGCGACGGTAATGTTCTTGTTGCGCTGCGCGACCAGTTCTTCAACCTGAATACTCGGCGTGTCGGCCTGCGGCAGCAGCGAGCCGCTGATCGTGACCGTGACCTCGACATAACCGGCGTCGACACCCGGCACGCCCGTCGGTGGCGCCGGCACTTCGGGCACGTCGGCCGGCGGATCCACCACCACAGGGGTGGGCTCTCCACAGCCACTGGCCAACGCGGCCATTACGGCTATCCCCGCTACCCACGCTGCCGCTGCCCAACTGCTCGCTCGACGCATGCGATGTGCCCTTGCTCCAGGTTTATCCCGCCTGCCGCCTCGGCTGGTCTATGCCGCCGCCGCTTCAACACGCGCCGCTAGCCTAGCAAATGTGTGCGTGTGGTCCCACCGCCACCTATCCCTCGCCGGGCGGCGGCTGATTGCCCGAAGGTGGCTGACTGCCTGAGCGAGGCGGACTGCCCGAAGGCGGCTGACTGCCCGAAGGCGGCTGCTCTCCCCCGCTCCCCTGCTGCTCGGCACGATACTGGCGCTGCGCCTCGATCAGGGCGCGCCGGAACGCCGCATCGCCCAGCGTGTCCTCGTAGAGCTGGCGCTTGCCGATGGCGTATTCCGCGCGGATGTAGCGCAGGTCGAGCACGGCACACACCAGCGCCGCGCCCAGTGAAATCAGGAATCCCAGGAGATAGATGGTAAGCGTCAAGGCATTGCCCGCGCGCAGCGCATCCACGCCAACCCAGCCCAATGCACCACAGGCGACCAGGCTTATGACCCCGATCACCCGCCATACCTTCTGATACTGTCCCATCGCGGTTGGCCATTTCCTTGCGTTGAACCCGGGCAACGCGGCCCGGGCACGCCGGCGCCACCCGCTAGTTGTGCGGCACCCACACGCGTTCTTCGTAGGTCTCGCCGTTGGGCCCGTGCACGACGCGCGTCTCGTAGTGCCCGTGAACCCGCCGCTGCGGCTGCGCCACCGGCGCCGGCTGCGCATAGCCCTGGCGCGCGCGCCGGCGCTCTTCGTCGACCTGGTCGCCCACGAGCGCGCCAGTCAATGCGCCGACACCCGCGCCAATCAGCGCGCCCTCGCCCGCGTCGCCACTCTGGTTGCCGATGATAGCACCGAGGCCGGCACCCAGCGCACTCCCCACCACCGCGCCATCCTGGGTGGGGGTCGTGTTGCACCCGGCGAGCAGCCCCACGGCTGCCACCATACCCGTCAAGACATGCCAACGCGTCCGCATGATTCGTATCTCCTTTGTCCCAGCTGCACCAGGGGGCACGGCACAACGCGCCCTCGCGGGGCTGGCACCCGCTATATGGACGCAAGCGTCCGGTATGTATTCAACATCTGGTGTGCCCCGGGGTATCGTGTCTGATTACAATGCCTGCCAGCCCGGTGAGGTTGACATCGTTGACGCGCTACCCGTTGCATCGCGGCAGGCAGGCCGCTATCCTCGCGCCCTATGTCAGTGCTACCTCCCTTACGCTATGTCGATGTCGCGCCGATCGAGCACGACGGTCACCCGATGCTGTGCCTGAGCGACCCCGCGGGCTATGTCGACGGACAGATTCTCCTGTCACCACAGGCCTTCTTCATTGCGGTGCAGCTCGATGGCCAACAGGACATCGCTGCGGTGCAGGCCGCCTTCGCCGAGCAATTTGGTGGCCAGCAGCCGAGCGAAGAGAACATCGTGCAGGTGGTGCAGGCGCTCGACGAGCACGGCTTTCTTGACACGCCGCGCTTTGCCGAACAGCAGCGCGCCATTGCCCGGGCCTTTGCCGAATCGCCTACGCGCCCGGCCTATTTCGCCGGGCGCAGCTACCCCGATTGCCCACAAGACCTGCGCCTTTTCCTCGACGAGTGCTTTACACGCGAAGGCGGCCCGGGCGCGCGCCCGGCACCCGGTCCGGCCGAGGCCCCAGTGGTGCCTGGTATCGTGGCGCCGCACATCGATTTTCAGCGGGGCGGCCATGGCTATGCCCACGCCTACGCCAGCCTCCTGCAGGGCGGCCAGCCCGACGTGGTGTTCGTGTTCGGTGTCGCGCATCTGGTGCCGCCGGTGCCCTTTGTGTTGAGCCGCAAAGATTTCGAGACGCCCTTCGGCACGCTCGCCACCGATCAGGCCATCGTTGACTCGCTGGCCGCCGCGTGCACCTGGGACCCCTTCGAGCGTGAACTGCTGCACCGTACCGAACACTCGGTCGAGTTTCAGACGACGATGCTCGCGCATCTGTACGGCACCGCGCCGCGCATCGTGCCGGTGCTGTGTGCGCCGCTGGGGGAAGAAGGCACGGTGGATCCGGCGCAGTTAAGCGGCGTACAGGCGTTTCTCGGCGCCTGCCGCCAGGCCGCCAGCGCACACCGCAGTACCGCCATCGCCAGTGCCGACCTCGCCCACGTGGGCCGTGCGTTCGGCGATGAATTCGAGGTAGACGAAGCGGTGACGGCAGACATCCGCACCCGCGACCACACCGACCTCGAGGCGGTGCAGCGCGTGGCGGGCGACGCGTGGTACGCGGCGGTCATGCAAGACGCCAATGCGCGCAAAGTCTGCGGTGTGAACTGCATCTACGCCACGCTCAAGACCCTCGAAGGCACCGCGACCCGCGGCGAATTGCTGCACTACGACTGCGCGCCCGACCCGTCGGGCGGCATCGTCTCGTTCGCCAGCGTGGCCCTCGCCTGAGTGCCCTGCACCCGTGGCCGACCCAACCGCCCCCCAGAATATCGAGCAGACCGCAGCCGCCGTGCGCGGGCTATTGGGCTGTGCCGCGGCGGGCCTCCTGCTCGTGGTGGGTATCGCGGTGCTGCTGGTCATTCTGCAGCCGGACTACACACCCGCGACGGCGGACCAGCGAAGCGACCTGATGCGCCGCTACGAAGCCGTAATGGCCACGCACGATTTCAACCGCGATGATCGCGCGCTGCTTGCGCGGCTGGCGGCACACGCGCAGGCCGAGGAGACCAGCGCGCATGCGATGGGCGTGCTGGCGGCGGGCATCGTCGGCACGGGGCACGACGGGTTGATCACGCCTGAAGAACGGGCCGCCATGCAGGAGCTGGATGCGCTGCTGGAAGGAAATCCGGGGGCCGGAGTGTGGACCATGACGCGCCTCTTATGGGGCAACGATACGCTGCAGGCGCGCTACAACGCGCTGGCGGACTTGTTTGAGGCGCAAGACGCTGCGACCGGCGAGGGCGAAGACGCCTGATCCGCGTCTGCTTGTGCAATGCGCGCGCGCCACTTAGGATGGTTGCGGGCATGTGGGACCAGGGCCGCTGCGCCGGCACGGCGACAGCAGGCGAGAGGAGCACACTACGCGATGAGTGAATCCTACGGACAGCCATTCGGGCAGCAGCCGCCGCCGCAGGGGGGCATTCCCGCACAACAACCCAAGAACGGCTCGGGGCTGCTGAAGGGGTGCATGCTGGGTTGCGCCTTCCTGCTCGTGCTCAGCCTCGTTATCGGGGGGCTCCTCTACTTCGGCATCCAGGCTTTCTTCAACGCGGCCGCCGGCGAAGCGCGCAAGGCCGTACCGCGCGCCTACGAGCAGGTGAAGGCCGAAGGGCGCGTACCGGCCTCGCACGAGGCGCTGCTCGATGAGTTGGTGGGCTATGCCGACAATGAAGACTTGGGCATGTTCCCCAGTTACCTGCTGCTGGCAGCGGTGGTATCGGCCACGAGCGACGGCGAAATCAGCGAGCAGGAAGACGAGATGCTGAACGAACTGGCTGGCATCTTCCGCGAGGATCCCACGCCGGGCATGTTCACGGTGTTCGACTTCATGAGCCGCTACCCGGACATGCAGCAGGAACTGCAGCAGTACCAGGACCCCGAAGTGTGGCAGCAGTGGCTGGGCGAGGGCGAGTTTGAAGCGTTGCCGGCCCAGGAGGGTGAGCAGCCGCCCGCGCCCGAGGGCGAAGGCGCGCCCGCCTAGTCTCCGGTCAGCCGCAACAGTTCATCCTGCAGTTGCGCCTGCGCTCGCAAGGCGTTGGCGTTGGCCCGCAGCAGGTTGGTATCGGAGATCTGGTTGGTCGCCTCGCGCGCGAGGTTCACGTTTGAGCGTGGCGTGCCGTCGAGGTCCGGCGCGCCGGGTGTCTCGTCGCGTGAGACCTGGCCCACGCGCACGCCGCCACCGGGCTGCTCGACCAATTCCGCCCGCTGCGCCTGGAAGGCCGGTGGATCGAGGTTGGCCACGTTGTTCGCAGTGACCGCCTGACGCGCGTTGACCGCGCGAAGCGCACTTGCTGAAATCTCTAGTCCCATGCGCGACTCCCTTGTTCAGATGCTACCACATCAACGCGTGAAGCGCTGGAGGAGCGTGCCCAGCACGCCTGCCACAAAGGCCACGGCCAGCACCCAGCGCCACTCGCGCGCACCAGCCATGCGCCTCGCCCTGGGCCCCACGGCTAGCGTGCGGTCAGC
>CAYMLC010000045.1:11015-12470 GCA_964390765.1 uncultured Nitrospirales bacterium | reverse complement strand
TGGGCACGTGTGTTTCTCGGTTTGGGCAGTAATCTGGGCGACCGCCACCATCACATGCTCCGGGCACTGGAAGGCATCCGCGACATTCCAATGACGCGTCTACTGCGCGTGTCCGCCTGCTACGAGACGGCCCCCTGGGGCGACTTGAACCAGGGTCCGTTTCTCAACCTGGCCGCTGAGATCGAGACGGCGCTCGCGCCGCTGGAACTCCTGAAGGCGGTCAAGACAGTTGAAGCTGTCGTCGGCCGGCAGAAGACCCGCCACTGGGGCCCGCGCGAAATCGATATCGATATCGTGCTGTGGGAGGCACGGACGCTCAATACGCCCGCGCTTACCCTGCCCCATCCCGAGTTTCGCAGGCGCGCCTTTGTGCTGGCCCCCCTCGCCGACATTGCTCCCGACGCGATCGATCCCATCACGGGTGAGAGCATGGCCGCCCTGGCGGTGCGCCCGGAAGCACAAGGCGAGGTGACACGCGTCGGGCCGCCCTTGCTGGCGCCCGCAACCTGAACCGCTCCGCTTGGAGCCCGACAGGGACCGGGACGGAAACCATACGTCACGGTTCAGGAGACATAGCTATGGGCGCAATCACCACGTCCACCTTTCGCGACCGTAAGCGGCGCGGCGAGAAGATCGCCATGCTCACCGCTTACGACTACCCCTCCGCACAACTGCTCGATGAAGCCGGCATCGACGCCATTCTGGTGGGCGACTCGGTCGGTATGGCCGTCATGGGCCAGCGCAGCACGTTGGGCGTCACCATGGACCATATGGTCCATCACACCCGCATGGTCAGCAGCGCCGTGGCCGACGCCATGGTCGTGGGCGACCTGCCGTTCATGTCCTACCAGGTAAGCGCCGAAGAGGCGATCCGCAATGCCGGCCGGCTGGTCGGCGAGGCGGGCGCGCACGCAGTGAAGCTGGAAGGCTCGGCGGCGAAATTCGGCGAAGCCATCAGTGGGATTCTGCGCGCCGGCATTCCGGTCATGGGCCACATCGGGCTCACCCCGCAAAGCGTCAATGCCCTCGGCGGTTACAAGGTACAGGGCCGCGACGCCGCGAACCGTGCCCGCATCAAGGACGAAGCATTCGGCCTGGAAGCCATCGGCTGTTTCGCGGTGGTGCTGGAATGCGTGCCGCCCGACCTGGCCGCGGAGATAACGGCAGAGTTGCAGATTCCGACCATTGGCATTGGTGCGGGCGACGGCTGCGACGGCCAGATTCTGGTCATGCACGATATGCTCGGCTGGGGCCGCACCCGCTTCTCGAAGAACTATGGCGACGTGCGCGGGCTCATGCGCGAGGCCTTCGGGCAGTATGTGCAGGAGGTGAAGCAGGGCGCCTTTCCCACCGTCGAGCACGCCTACAAATGAGGGTGCTGCGCACGCCACAAGACATGCGGGCCTGGGCGCTGGAGGTGCGGGCCGCAGGCCACAGTATCGGCCTGGTGCCCAC
>CAYMLC010000045.1:0-11005 GCA_964390765.1 uncultured Nitrospirales bacterium | reverse complement strand
CCCACGATGGGTGCGCTGCATGAAGGCCACCTGAGCCTGATGCGCGCGTGCCGCGCACAGAATGACCGGGCCGTGGTCAGTATCTTTGTGAACCCCACACAGTTTGCGCCGCACGAAGATTTCGGCGCCTACCCCCGCACGTGGGAGACTGACAGCGCCGCAGCGGAAGCTGTCGGCATTGACGCCATCTATGCACCCACGGCCAGCGCCATGT
The DNA here is from genome assembly GCA_964390765.1 of uncultured Nitrospirales bacterium. Classification (GTDB taxonomy): domain Bacteria; phylum Hydrogenedentota; class Hydrogenedentia; order Hydrogenedentales; family JAGMZX01; genus CAYMLC01. Next base: position 10,791 of record CAYMLC010000045.1, on the reverse strand, counting down.
ATCCCGACGGCTACGCGACCTATGTCACGGTCGAGGGGATATCGGCCGGGCTGTGTGCACGCACGCGGCCGCACTTCTTCCGGGGCGTGGCGACCGTGGTGACCAAGCTGTTCACCGCCGTGCTACCCGACCGCGCCTACTTCGGCGAGAAGGATGCGCAGCAGTTGGCCGTGGTGCGGCGCCTGGCGCGCGACCTCGACCTCGGTGTCGAGGTGGTGGGCTGCCCACTCGTGCGCGATGCCGATGGCCTGGCGCTCAGCTCGCGCAATCAGTACCTGACCTCCGAGGACCGCCAGCGTGCACTCGCTATCTCGCGCGGACTCGAGGCGGCGCGGGCCGCTCTCGACGCCGGTGAGACCGACGCGGCCACGCTGGTGGAGTTGGTGCGGGCCGCGATGACCGGCCTCGAAATCGACTACGTGGAACTGGTCGACGCCGACACGATGGAACCGCTCGATGATGCGCGCGGCACAATCGTGCTGGCGGCGGCGGCCAATGTCGGCGCGGCGCGCCTCATCGACAATCTGCGCTATACCGTTGCGCCCGTCGCGGCGCCTGCCTTAAAGGAGTGACCCCATGCTGCTACACATGTTCAAGAGCAAAGTGCACCGCGCCACGGTCACACAAGCCGACCTCAACTATCCCGGCAGCCTGACGCTCGACAGCGACCTGATCGAGGCGGCGGGCATGCTGGTGCACGAGAAAGTGCAGGTGCTCAACATCACCACCGGCGACCGCTTCGAGACGTACATTATCCCGGGCGAGCCGGGCAGCGGCACGGTAAGCCTCAATGGCGCGGCCGCGCGCCTGGGCCAGCCGGGCGACCTGATCATCGCGATTACCTATGCCGAGATGACGCCCGACGAAGCGCGCGAGCACGTGCCAACGGTGGTGCACGTCGATGCGCGCAACCGCATCACCGCGGTGGCCGAGGCAGAATTGACCGACCTCTTGCCGGCGTAGTCGCGCTGGCGCCGGGGGACGGGGGACATGGACGAGGACCTGTTCGGCGTCGGCGGTTGGCAGTGGCGGGAAGCCCTGTTGATCGCCGGCGTCGTCTTTATTGTCTGGGCCATCTTCGCCAACGAGGCCTACCACGGCGAGGAGGTGGCGTACGTGCGCGACGCCGAAGGGTTTGTGCAGGCTGGCTTCAAGCCGCTGGGTGTGGGTCAGGAGTGGGGGGAGGACTGGGTCGCGCGCTTGCCCGCCATACCGCCACTGGCCCGCGCGTGGTATGGCCTGAGCGCGCTGGTCTTTGGCGTGGACGAAATCGGCCTGCGCTTCGCCAGCTTCGTTGCGGCGCTGTTGGTTGCGCTGGGCACCTACGCGCTGGCCAGCAGCATGACACGCGAACCGCTGGCTACTACACTGCTCGCTATCGCTACGCCGGTCTTTGTGCTCTACCACAATGCGCTCACCGGTGCGCTACCCGCTCTGGCCTGCACCCTGTGGGCGCTGGTCCTGTGGCGGCGCGCCGTGACCAACCCCGAGCCTGCATGGAAGTGGGCAGGGGCTGCTGCCGTGCTGGCCACCACCGCGCCATTGTGCTACTACGAGGCGCTGTTTTTCTGGCCCGCGCTGATCGTATTCGCCTTGCTCGCGCCGCCCGGGCGCAAGCGCTACGCCTTGCTCCTGGCCGCACCCATTGCTGCTGTGGTGTGCTTCGACCGCATGCACCTGATGGACTATCCACGCGGCCATGTGGGTGCGTATCTGGGCACGCACTTCCTCACCTCGCTGTATCATTGGTCGGGCCCCTTGGCCGCCTTGACCGATGCGTTCGGTATCAACCGCTTCCGCGAGACGGCCGGCGATATCGGCTATGTGGCGCGCAGCGGCCTCGCCCATGCAAGCTATTACCTCTTGCCGTTCGCGCTCTTTCTGTTCCTCAGTTGGCCCCGCTATCTTATCCTGCTGTGGGCGGCCGTGGGCGGACTTGCCATGCTCGGCGCGCGAAAAACCTTCAGTCTGATGGCCAACACCGCGGCTCTGGCCACGGCGGGTCAGACCGCTACGCCGATGACGCTTCTCGTCGTACAGTTCGCCATTGCCCTCGCGCTGGGGCTGTACCTGGTGGCACTGCTTGTCGACGGGTGGCGTCAGCCGCGCGGTGCGCTGCGCACGGCGTGTAGCGCGCTGGCAGCAGGGGCCTTGCTCGGCGGCGTGCTTTTCTGGCTCGACACCGCGGCGATGACGCTGCTCGCCCTGCCCGCGTTCGCCGTACTGGTCAGCCATCGGCATACCCGCTGGAGCACGGCACACAATCTCTATCGCAAGCCGCTGCCCGCGCTGCTCATTGTTGCTGCGCTCGCCGCGAGTGTCGGAATCGGCTATGCGGATTACCGCCGCGTAGACGCGCAACGTGACCTCGCGCTGCGCCTTACCGCAGAGCAATCGCCGCAGGCGGCCACACTACTGTTGGACGGGACGCTCCGCTACTACCTTGTGCGGGCGGGCGTGTCACACGCCGGTCGCGATCTCTACCTCGACAACGTGTGGCCAGGGGACACCGGGTTGCTCGTCGCCGCACACGGTTTCGCCGGCCGATGGCTGGGCGGCGCCACGAAGCTGGGCCCGGCGCACGACACGCTCGTCTTGCCCGGTGCCGTGCCCCTGCGATTCAACACCGCGCCCTACGGCCGGGTGACCAATGAAGCAGGCATCGTGAGGCCGGACGACCGGCGCATCAGCATCCGCCACTTTCGCGCTCCGTTGCCCTTCATCTTCGCGCCGGCCGCCCCCCAGCGCTACGAAATCTGGCTGCGCAATTCTTCGGCGCTTACCCAGCCGCCGCCCCAATGACCCCCTTCTGCCGCGCCGCCATTCTCGGGCTCGTGCCTGGCCTTCTGCTGTGCGCGTTCGTGGGCACGTGGTGGGTCGATGTGCCCTACCTCGACCAGTGGGAACTGGTGCCGCTGCTGGCCGCGTGGGAGGGGGGCACGCTCGGTTGGGCGGATATCTGGGCGCAGCACAATGAGCACCGCATCTTCTTTCCGAAACTCTTGATGCTCGGCCTGGCGGCGGTGTCGGATTGGGACGTGCGCTATGAAATGGCCGCCAGTCTCGTGCTCGCCTTCACGTGCTTCGGACTCACGGTTGTACTCCTGCATCGCGCACGCGCACCGTGGTTTACGCCCCTCCTTGCGGGGGTGCTGCTCTTTTCGCCCAGCCAATGGGGCAACTGGTTCCTTGGCTGGCAGGTCCAGATTCTCCTGATGCTGGCCACCCTACTGCTCGCACTCGCACTGCTGCCGCGCGCGCCGGGGTCCGCCCTGGCCGGGGCCATCGCAGCGGCCGTCGTCGCCAGCTTCTCCTTCGGCAGCGGGCTGCTGGTGTGGCCCGCCGGCGCGCTGGTCCTGGTTTGGGCGCGCCCGCCGCGGTACCGCCGTCGCATCGGCTGGTGGGTTGCGGCCAGCGTATTGATCGTCCTTGCCTACCTCTGGGGCTACACGCGCGTGACCCACCACCTCGAGCCGACACTGCTCCAGGCCACCCTGGGCCGTATCGGCTATGCGCTGGCGTATCTTGGCAGCCCGCTCAGTCAGCAGGTCTGGCTGGCAACGCTGCTGGGTGCGGGCGCGGTCGCCGCATTGAGCTATGCCACCTACCGTCTGAACCGCCGCCGCCACGCGGCGCTCCTGGCGCTGGGCTGGCTCGGCGTGGGGGCGGCCCTGCTCACCGCGTGGGCGCGCGCGGGCTATGGCATGGAGCAGGCGCTCAGCTCGCGCTATGTCACGCTGGCCAACCTCGCCTGGCTCGGTGTCCTGCCTGCACTGAGCGCTTTGCCTGCACTGGGCGCCCTGCGCGTTGCGCCGCGCAACGCGGCTGCGAGCCTCCTCGCCGTCCTGCTCGCGCTTCAGGCGCTGGGGGGCGCCTACACCTGGACCCTGCGCTATCCGGCCTACACCGAGGCCCGGGCCGCGCTTGAGTCTGGCATCGGTCCCGATACGCACACCATCCTGTATCCCGAAGCCGAAGTCCTGCGCGCACGCCGCGACCAGCTCGAGGCGCTCGGCCTCAGCGTGTTCCGCAACCCACCGTGACGTTGCCCGCGCGCGGGTGCGCTGCTAGGCTTCCACAAGGCAAGTAAGCAGTACCGGCCCCGTCGCCGGGCAGGAATACCACATGCGCACCTTTTGGATTGTCGGCTGGGGGCTCTTTATCTTTTTCGCCACGGGCGCCGTGGTCGCCTACTTCTGGCCGCAGCTCACGCGCCAGGAAGTGGTCATCGAGGCGATTACCGCCGAGCAGATGGCCGAGGCGCTGGCGGAAGCCAAGCCCCGCAACTACCCCGGCCACGAAGATGCAGCGGTAGCCAAACTCGCGGCCATGCAGGCGGCGGGCGCGATCATCAACGTGCATGAGCACCTGCAGTCCGAGCTCGTCGAGCCGGTGCTGCGCGACGCCATGACCGCCAACGGCATCGGCCAGACCGTGCTGGTCGGCAGTTCCTGGTTCACCATCACGATGAATCCCGCCGTCGGTTTCACGCGCTACGACTGGAACAACAACCAGTTGCTGTCGCTGGCGCAGGCCCACCCCAACCTTTACTGGGCGTGGCCCACGCTCAACCCGGCCGCGCCCGACAAGCTGGACAAGCTCAAGAACTATCACGCGCGCGGCGCGGCGGGTCTCAAACTCTACGCGGGACACGGCTACGTCATCCCCGGCGAGAACGCCTACATGTTTCACCCCGTGGCGATGGACGACCCCGATATGTTCCCCATCTACGCCTACTGCGAGGAGCACTTCATTCCGGTGTGCTATCACGTGAATCCCGGCCCCACCAAGCCGGGCTTCGCCCAGGAGTTTCTCGAGGTCCTCTACAACTTTCCCGACCTCAAGATTAATGCGCCGCACTTCATGCTGTCCTCGATTCGCGACTCGCGCCTGCGCGAATTCCTCGACGTGTTCCCCAACCTGTACAGCGATATCAGCTTCGGACACGACGACTTCCTGATCGCGGGCCTCAAGCGGATCAGCCTTTCACCCCAGAAGTTCCGCGACCTCTTCCACACGTATCCCGACCGCTTCATGTTCGGTACCGACCTCGTCATGACTGAAGTCACCTGGAAAGACGTCGAGTGGTTCACCAACCGCACGCAGGCCTACTTCGACATGCTGACCCGCGAGACCTACACCACGCCCATCATCGCGAATACGGAGTTGAACGGGCTGGCCCTGCCGCCGGAGATCGTCGAGCGGGTGCTTCGCCAGAACTTTCTCGACTTCATGGAGAAAAAACCGGAAGGCACAACGATCGCGCGGGAGGTGGAGTGGAGACGCTTCGGTGTCGACAAGGTAGACCGCCGCCCGGGCGAGGCCTTTCCGCCGCCCGAAGACGACGCCTGAGCGCTACGCGAACCACGCCTGCAGGTGGGCGTACAGCTGCCGCAGACGGTGGGCGTAGGTGTCTTCCGCCAACACCCGCGCGCGCCCGCATTCGGCTAACGCGGCGCGGCGCGGCAAGTCGGCCTGTAAGCGTGCCACCTGCTCGGCCGCGTCTTCGGTGCTGCCGTACACCGCGCACGCACCGTCGCCCAGCAGCAGCGCCACATCCGTCTGCGCATCCGTCAGCAGGCACCCGCCGCTGGCCGGCACATCGAATACGCGCTGGTTCACGGCCCCCGCCATCTGCACACTGGTCGTGTTCAGATTGACTGCGGTCGCGCCATAGTGCGCGGCCAACCCCGCACGATAGGGCAGCGGCTGTGCGGCTGCCGCACCCACGACGCCGGCCCACTCCGCGTCGCCGTGCAGGCGCACGCCCGCCTCGGCCAGGGTCTGGGCCCACACGGCACGCAGGCGGCGCGTTGCTTCGACAAACGCGTACAACTCCGCGTGCCGGCGGTCGTGGGCATCGGCCGGGGGTGTATCGAGCCACGCATCGAGGCCCCGTGCAAAGGCCTGGCGGGTCACACGGCCGGCATCGAGCGCCGCCTCGACACGCGTCAGCAGTCCAGCGTCGCGCGCTTCCAGTGCGGCACGTTCGCGCGCCGCGTATGCGGTCATCGAGTTACCGACAAACGACGGCGGCCGTGTGGCATCGGCCGGCACCGTACGGTTGAAGAGCGTCGGGTCTGCCGCAAGAGGCAGCCATGCGGCGTGCGCAAAACCATGGGCACGCAGCCAGGGCAAGTAGGCGCGTTCCCACGAAAAGGCGGCCGCGCACGCCCCGCCATAGGCACTGCCACCAATGGCAATGGTGCGCGGATTGTCGACAAACCATACGGCGTGGGGGAGATGCAGGTCTTCGAACAGCCCCGCCAACAGGCCCGCCTCATCCATGCCGCTCAGGTTGACCGACAACACGAAGTCCGGCCGGAAATCGATGAGCGCCTGTAGCAGCCCCGCCAGATGGTCGCGGCCGGCCGCCCCCGCCATCTGCACCGGCACCGCATGCACGGGCCATTCCAGCGTATGCGCCGCCGCCACACACGCCTCGTCGACCCAGTATTGGCCAGACAAAACCAGCATGCGCGGCGCCGCGCGCGCACACTTGGCATAACTCAGGTGCTGGCGGATACCGGGCGGCACCTGTAGGCGTGGCGTCTGCGACATGCGCCAAGGCTAGCACGCGCGTGCGCCCACCCGCGCGGCGTTGCAGCCCCGGCCCCCGCTTGCTAGCGTCGAGGCGAGCCAACCTGTGGAGGTCGCGCCATGCTGACCCTGCTGCTGTGTACCGCCTTCGCCACCGCGCAAGCGCCCCCGCCCATGGCCGAATTCGTCGGGGTTACACACATCGCCGGCGCGTATCATCTTGCGCCGGCAGGCGGGACGGACTTTCTCAACGAAGGCGCCGATGCCGTCCTTGCACTCGCGTCGCGCACGATAAAGGTTTGGTTTTCACGTGCGCAGGAGAAGTATCCCCACAACAGCGCGTGGCCCGAGCGCTTCTCGTCGCTCGTCGAGATGGCGGAGCATCCGCATTACCGGGCCCTGTTCGACAAGCCGTTTCGCGTGATCGTGTTGCTCGTCTATGCGCTCGGCCGGCCCGAACACTATTGGCGCGACGGCGTGACCGATGACGAACTCGCCGACGAAACGCGCCAGTTGGAGGAACTCACACGCCACCTCTTGACCACCTATGCCGACAGTGGCAAGACCTTCATCCTGCAGCACTGGGAAGGCGACTGGGCCATACGCGGCGCCTACGACCGCGAGCAGGACCCGACACCCACCGCCATCGACGGCATGGCCCGCTGGCTGAACGCGCGCCAGGCCGGTGTCGACCAAGCGCGGTCCGCCCTCCCTGACCGGGGCGTCTCGGTCTATCACGCGGCCGAGGTGAACCTGGTGGCGCGCGCCATGGAAGAGGGCCAGCCCTGCGTGACCAATACCGTGCTGCCGCGCACCCGCCTCGACCTCGTCTCCTACTCCGCCTACGACACCGCCGCACGGCGCGACGATGCGTTCCGGCGCGCGCTCGACTACATCGCCCGGCACATGCCCGACCGTGCCCCCTTCGGCGACCGCAATGTCTTTATCGGCGAGTATGGCTGGCCCGCCAACGACGAGCCCGAGAAGCACCGCCGTGCCGTGCGCAATGTGGTATCGACCGCCCGCGAATGGGGTTGCCCCTATACCCTCTATTGGCAACTCTATTGCAACGAACCGCGCCAGACGCCGGTCGAAGGCAACGACGACCTGCGCGGCTTCTGGCTGATTCGGCCAGACGGCGCAAAGACCTGGGCGTGGCGCTATCTGCAACAGGCCATTACGAGGAATGACCCACAGGCCGAGCCCACCGCGCCTGAGTGACAGGCAGGCCGTGTTGCGGCACCGGGCCCGGCTTGATACTTTCCGCATAACCGGGGAGGAACAAGACCGATGCGCGTCCATCTTTCGCTGACCCTTGCGCTGCTGTGCGGCGGTGCGCTGGCCCATGCCCAGCCCGACACGACTGCCTTTCAGGCCGGGGCGCCCTACGACCCCAGCATCGACATTCAGACCGATATGGCGATTGTCTACGGCAACCAGAACTTCGCCGAGCGCGTGGCGGCGTGGCGCGAGCAAGGCTACACCGCCGCCTTCATGACCGGCATCTCGTGGGGCCGCTACAGCGAATACTACGGCGGCGTCGACAACCTGAAGGTCGAAGAGATTCAGACCAACCGGCGCGGACGCGTCTACATGCACGGCAACAGCAAGACGGTCGGCTACAACGTGCCCACCCCAGCCTATGTCGAATTCATTAAGGAATACGTGAACCCCGCCATCGACGCCGGTGTGCGTGCGGTCTTCATGGAAGAGCCCGAGTACTGGGCGCGCACGGGCTATTCAGAGGCCTTCAAGGAAGCCTGGCAGACGCACTATGGCGAGCCCTGGGTGGCGCCGCACACCTGTGTAACCGCGCAGTGGAAAGCCAGCCTGCTGAAGTATCAGCTCTACTACGACGCGCTGCGCGAGGTGTTCGACCACGTAAAGCAGCGCGGCGCCGAGCAAGGCTTCGATATTGCCTGCCACGTACCCACGCACAGCCTCATCAACTACGCGCATTGGCGTATCGTCAATCCGATGTCGCGCCTGATGGACCTCGAGAACTGCGACGGCTACATCGCACAGGTGTGGACCGGCACCGCGCGCACGCCCAACCACTACCGCGGCGAACTGCGCGAGCGCACCTTCGAGACGGCCTTCTTCGAATACGGTCAGATGCTGGGCATGGTGCGGCCCTCGGGCCGGCGGGTGTGGTTTCTGCACGACCCGATCGAGGACAACCCCAACCACACCTGGGCCGATTACAAGGTCAACTACGAGGCCACCGTCGTCGCCTCGCTGCTCTGGCCCGAGGTGCACGACTTCGAAGTCATGCCCTGGCCCAACCGCATCTTCAACGGCGACTATCCCACCGGTGACGGCGATAGGCGTGCGGGCATACCGCCGGAATACGCCACGCAGGTACTCACCATCGCCAACGCCCTCGCCGACATGGACCAGCCCGACGTCGAATACGACACTGGTTCGGAGGGATTGGGCATTCTGGTCTCGGACAGCCTGATGTTTCAGCGCGCCGAACCCGACCCGAGCGACGAGCACTTCGGTTCGTTCTATGGCCTGGCCTTGCCGCTGTTGAAGCGCGGCGTGCCGCTGGCCCCGGTGCAACTGGAACAAGTCACCCTGCCGAACAATCTCGACCCCTACCGCCTGTTGCTGCTCACCTTCGAAGGGCAGAAGCCGCTCAAGCGCGAACACCTCGACGCCCTCGCCGATTGGGTGCGCGACGGCGGGCTGCTGCTCTACGTGGGCGATGGCACCGACCCCTATCACACGGTGCCGGCATGGTGGAACGATGACGGCGCCACGTCGCGGCGCGCCGATGAAGCGCTGTTCGACGTGCTCGGCCTCGAAGAAAGGCCCGCTGCCCGCACCATCTCCGCGCTGGGCGAAGGCGCGGTCTATTGGCTGGACGAATCGCCCGCCGCCCTGAGCGAAGACCCCGAAGGCGACCAGGTGGTGGCACGCGAGATCGACGCGCTCCTGGCACATGCGGAGTCCACCCTCGCCACGCAGCACTATCTGCACATCCGGCGCGGCCCCTACCATGTGGTCGCTGTGCTCGACGAGACGGAAACCGCTGAGACGTTTACCCTGCCGGGCCGCTACGTGGACTTGTTCGACGCCGCCCTGCCCGTACGTATCGACCCCACGTTTCGCCCGGGCCAGCGCGCCCTGTTGCGCGCCTTGCCCGCGCCAGAGAATGCGCCCGGCGTGCTGGCAGCCGGCGCGCGTGTGCGCGAGTTCGCACACCAGGCAGACACGCTGAGCTTCGTCTTGCGGGGGCCCGCACGCACCACAGCGGCACTACGCGTGCATCTGCCGCGTCCACCGCGGGAAATCATGGCTGGCGCAGAAACGTTGTCGGGCTACACCTGGGACGCGGCAAGCCGGACCCTGTTCTTCAGTGTCGCGAATCAGGCCGAAGCGGTAGAGGTTCAAATCGCGTTAGCCCCCGTGGAATCCGGGGTTTAGGCCGCTAATTTCATTGTGCGCCCTGGGGGCATTTGATAGACTCGTCGCGCAGCTCGCCAGCACCCGTGTCGTAACGAAGCAGACCCGCATCCATGATTGAACAACGCTTTATTGAACGCATCGCACAGGAAACCGGCGCCCGCCCCCAACAGGTAGCGGCCGCGGTGCAGTTGCTCGATAAGGGTGCGACCGTTCCCTTCCTGCTGCACTACCGCAAGGATGTGGTGGGCCCGCTCGACCTGCGCACGCTCGAACGCATCGAAGCGCGCAACACGTATTTCACGGCGCTCAGTAACCGGCGCGACGACATGGTGCGCAACATCGCGCGGCAGGGGCGCCTGACGCCCGAACTCGTCGAACGCTTTCGCACCTGCTTCGACGCCACCGAACTCGAAGACCTCTGCATGCCCTACCGCCGCGTGCGGCGCCCGCGCCATGTGGTCGCACTCGAGCAGGAACTCTGGCCGTTGGCCGAACACCTGTGGCGGCAAGTGCCCGGCACCAAGCCGCTCGACGCCACCGCGGAAGAATTCATCAATCCCGAGCGCGGCATCGCCTCGGCGCAGCAGGCGCTCGATGGCGCCCGCAACATCGTGGCCGAGCGCATCGCCCAGGATGCCGACACCCGCCGCGACCTGCGCCGCCGGCTCGCCGAAGAGGGCGTGGTCGTCTCGAAGCGGACCAAGACCTGCGAGGAACAACCGCAGCGGCGCTTTGCCGCCTTCGCCGATTTCCGCGAACCCTTGTCCAAACTTGCACCGCACCGCCTTCTGGCCGTGTTGCGCGGCGAAAAGCAGGGTCAGTTGCGTGTCGACCTGG
>CAYMLC010000044.1:0-12726 GCA_964390765.1 uncultured Nitrospirales bacterium | reverse complement strand
GGCGCCCCATAGCCAGGACCACGCGCGACAGGCCCAATACCAGGTTGAGCGTGACGCCGAGCAACGCCGTGACTGCACCCACGTTTAGAAAAGCAGCAAGCGGCGCACCGCCAGACAATTGCGCCAACCGTGCCAGCGGCGCCACCGGCGCATCGCCCAGTCGATTGCCGTTCAACTCGACGTCGCCCGCGCTTATCAGATAGAAGTCGGCCGGGCTGGCCAGCCCCAGCGCCACCACGGCCACCCCCACGTAGAGCAACAGCGTGATGGCCATCGTCCACAAGACGGCGCGCGGTATCGTGTGTGCCGGGTCGCGCACCTCCTCGCCCATCGTGGCGATACGGCCATAGCCCGTATACGCAACGAAGCACAGGGCGACCGCCGCGAACAGGCCGCCCCCCTGGTGCGCTGCCGGCAACGCGTAGTCGGCCGTGCGCGGCCAGCCCGGCAGCGCCGCCGGCAGGCCCCACACGATGAAGGCGACCAGGGCCGACACCGTGACGCCGACGATCGCCAGGTTCAGCCATTGCGTGCGGCGCAGCCCCAGCAGCACGACCAGGGTGAGGGCCGCCAGCGCAGCAAGCCCGACCCACGGCGTGGCCGCCGCCGGTGCGCCCAGCCGGTGTGCCACGTAGCCGCCCACCCCGAGCACCGCCGCGGCGGCCGAGGCCGATTTGGCGCACAGAAACAACCAGCCGGCCGCAAAGCCCGCCGCGGGGTGCAGCAGCCGGTAGCCATATTCATACGTGCCGCCGCTGACCGGGTGCGCCGCCGCCAACTGCGCGCTGCTGAGGGCATTACACGCGGCCAGTGCCGCCGCAATGGCCAGCGCCAACGGAAGCTGGCTGCCCGCGTGCCCCGCCGCCAGCCCCAGGCTCACGAAGACCCCCGTGCCCAGCATGGCCCCCAGCCCAACGATAACGGCACCGGGCACCCCCAGCGTGCGCAACAGGGTTCCCGCACCGGAAACGTGAGACATCGCGGCGTGGTCCTTTTGGCGTGCCGGTAAACGTGCGTACGGCGGCGGGCGTTTTCTATACTCGAAGGCGCAGAACGCAGCGGCACGGCGGCACACCTGCCGCCGCCGCCACAACATCGTACAGCAGGGTCTACCACCCCAACGGAGGATACATCAATGAAGCAGTTTGCCGTGTGGAGCCTTGCGCTCGTGCTGACCCTGGGCCTCGTGGCCGCGCCGGTCCTCGCGCAGGATGGCTCGGAAGCGAAGGAAGAAGCCAGTGCCGAAGCCGCCCAAGGCAGCGAAGAGAAGGCCGAAGGCAGCGAAGAAAAGCCCAAAGCGCCTGCCGCCATGGAAGCCACGGTCATCGGCACCAACTACTGCGTAGTCTGCGCCAGTGGCGTAGCCGAGGCGGACATGGCCGAAGGCATGGACCCGCACATGTTCGCGCTCAAGATTTCCTCGGCCACCGATGCCGAGGGCAACACCATAGAAGGCATGGCCGGCAAGACACTCTATTACCTGCCGACCAAGGCCGCGGCCGACCTCAAGAAGGGCGGCGATATGGCCGACGCCGAAGTCGAAGTTACCGGTATGGTCTACCCCGACATGATGGTCGTGAAGGTGGCCGAAGCCGCGCCCTACGATAGCTGGGACGACTGGGACGATATCGGCGTTGGCAGCATGAGCGGTCAGCCCGTTATCTAAAGCGGTTAAGCAAGCCCCACCTCGGCGGCCACGGTCCAACATGCCGGACCGTGGCCGCTTTCGTTTGGGCCCATTCGCGCGGTATGCGGGCCCCGCAAAAGCCCGTTGACGGGGTTGGCCGCCCGTGCTACATTGCCGCCACGTTTACCGTACGGTAGGTAAGACCGCGCGAGATGCGGCACACGGAGACTGCACATGAACTTCGATTTGACCCCCGCCCAACGCGAACTGCAGGCGAAGTGCCGTGCCTTCGCAACCCAGGAAGTCGCGCCGCATGCAATAGAAAACGACGAAAACGAGCGTTTTCCGCGGCACATCTTCGACAAGATGGGCGAGCAGGGCATCCTCGGCATGATGCTGCCCGAGGACTTTGGTGGGCTCGGTGGGTCGGCGGTTGATTTCTGCGTGGCCGGTGAAGAGATGGCCGCGGCCGATGGCGGCGTCTGCCTGAGCTACGGCGCACACGCGGTACTCTGCGCCAACAACCTGGCCACCAACGGCAGCGCGGCGCAGAAGGCGAAGTACCTGCCCAAGCTGGCCAGCGGCGAGTGGATCGGTGCGCTCGCCATGACCGAGCCTCACTCAGGCTCGGACGTGTTGAGCCTGGCCACGCGCGCGGAAAAGCAACCGGGCGGCGGCTACCTCTTAAACGGGCGCAAGACCTATATCACCAACGGCAGCGTGGCCGACTTGATCCTCGTCTACGCGCGCACGAGCGAGGAAATGGGCCCGCACGGCATCAGCGCATTTCTGATCGAGACCAGTTGGCCGGGCTTCAAGGTCGAGCACACCTTCCAGAAGATGGGGATGAAGTCGTCGCCGACGGCGCAGATTGCCTTCGAGAATATCGAGGTGCCGGAGGAGAATCTGCTCGGCGTCGAGAACGGCGGGCTGATGATTCTGATGAGCGGGCTGGATGTGGAACGCGCGACGGGCGGGGCGCTGGGCGTTGGCCTCGCGCGCGCCGCTTTCGAGATGTCGCTGCAGCACGCGCAGAACCGCAAACAATTCGGCAAGCCCATCCTCAAGCAGCAGATGATCGGCCAGATGCTGAGCGACATGCTGACCGATATTCACGCGGCGCGGCTGCTCACCTTTATGGCGGCGGCCAAGTGCGACAGCGGCGAGCGCGCGACCATGGAAGCGAGCATGTGCAAATTGTTTGCGGCCGAGATGGCCGAGCGCGTGACGATGAACGCGATTCAAGTGCACGGCGGTCATGGGTACATGCGGCACGCCGGTGTCGAGCGGCTGGCGCGCGATGCAAAACTGCTGACCATTGGCGGCGGCAGCTCGCAGGTACAGCGCATGATCCTGATGAAGATGATGAGCGGTGAGTGGGGTAACATCGAGACCGCACTGGCCGAGCGGCCCATCAGCTACGACAACCCCGTCGACCCGTGGCTGCAGGAAGTCATGGCACCCGCCAACGCCTGATGCGTTGGCTACGCCAGCGGCCAGGCTGGGCCTTGCTCGCCTTCGCGATGTTGAGTGCGGGGCTTCTGGGCTATGCTGGCCAACTCAACTGGGAATTGGGCAAAGTGCTCTGGCACGTTGACATCGACCATATCGAGTTTAGCTGGCGTAGAGGGGAAGTGCTGCTGACATCTTGCTGGAATGAAAGTTGTTCTACGCGCACCACGTACTGGTTCAGCCTCTTGCCGCCCCGGCTCCACGGCGTCTCCCACGCGACCTGAGGCTTCATGGTGCTGAAAGGCGCGCTACACACCCACACCACCTGCTCGGATGGCGAACTGTCCTGGCAGGAGGTGCTCGCCGAGCATCGCGCGCAGGGCTTCGACTTCATCGCACTGACCGACCACGACTTTCTGAAAAAGCCCAATGCCTACGACGCGGTGCCGGAGGTATACGAAGGGATGCTCGTCTTTCGCGGTGTCGAGAAGACGGTCTTCGCCAAGGGCTATGTGCACGTGAATATCATCCCTGGACACGACGAAGTCATACATATCTTTAACCATCCCTCGGAATATGAAATGACCTTCGCGCAGACCCTCGAGCGCATGGCCATCGTGCAGAAGCAATTGCCGCTGCACGCGTGCGAGGTATCGTCGAAGGGGTTCTATACACCCGAATACGACACCAGTGAAATCGCATTACCCAAAGTCGTCTCGGACGACTCGCACACACGCGAAGCCATTGGCCGCGCCTGGGTGGAAGTGGACGCACCCCGCGGGCACGATGCCATACTACGCGCGATTAAGGAAGGCGGCGCGCGCTTGGTCTATAAGAATGAAGCACAGCCCGCCACCGGCTGGCACTAGGGTGCAGCACACCGGCACGTAATCTCTGGCCAGACTCGGGCGCTGCCCGTGCGGGCGCTTTGCCCTTGGGTACGTGAAGCGCCACCATTATTCTTGGGAAGGGGAACGACATATGACGCAGCGCGTCGCGATTTGTGCCCTCGCACAAACCAAGTTCGAAGCCAACAAATGGCACCAGCGCCAACAGGGTATGGTGTGGGAAGTGGTGAAACCCGTGATCGAACAGGTCGGGCTGCGCTTCGGCCCCGATGAGATCGACTCGACCGTCACCGTAAGTGACGACCTGTTCGACGCGCGCAGCATTTCTGACAATGCCGTTATCGATGCCGTCGGCGCGCACTTCCGGCCCGAGGCGAAGGTCTCCTCCGATGGCATTCAAGGGCTCTACTATGCCGTCGCGCAGATATTGAGCGGCCACCACGATGTGGTCTTGCTCGTCGCACATTGCAAGGAATCGCAATGTGCCAGCCGCAACCAGATTACACATCTGGCGTTCGACCCGTTCTTTGGCCGCCCAGTCGGTCTCGACTATCTGACCGCTGCCGCGCTGCAGGCCCAGGCCTATATGGCAAAAAGCCACGTAACGGAAGAACAACTCGCTGCCCTGGTATCGCGCGCGCGCGAGTGGGCCAGGCAGAATCCCAACGCGCAAGAGACCACGGCGCTTTCTCAGGAAGAAGCACTGGCCGCGCCCTATATCGCCGACCCGCTGCGGGAGTCGTTTGTCTATCCGGTGAGCGATGGCGCCATTGCCATGGTGCTGGCAAGTGAAGCCCGCGCCGCGCAATTGACTGACAAGCCGGTATGGGTGACAGGGCTGGGTAATTGCCACGACACCTTCGGCCTGGGCGAGCGCGACCTCGCCGGCATGCCCGCGCTCGGCAAGGCCGCCTGCAAGGCACTCGGCCGGGCGGGAATCACCGACTCGAAGGCCGCACTGAATGTCGTCGAGATCAGCGACCCCTACGCCTACCAGATACCACAGGTGGCCGAAGGGCTCGGTCTGTGCACGGCCGGCGAAGGCGGCGCCTGGTTGGGTGACAACGGCCCCGATGCGTGGAACGTAAACCGCAGCGGCGGTGTGCTGGCGGGCAACCCGCTCATTCTGGGTGGGCTCGCGCGCGTGGCCGAGTGCGTGTTGCAACTGCGCGGCGAAGCCGGCACCCGCCAGGTGGCCGATGCGCGCTGCGCCTTGGCGCACGGCGCTTGCGGCCCCGCCGGCCAACTGCAAAGCGTAGCCATACTGGAAGCGTAGTTGTCACAAAGAGGCATAGAGTACGCAGAGGTTCCATTGTGGATAGCCGATGTAACGAAATCTCGGGCGCTGTTGTGGATGCTGCGTAACACATGTACTGCACGCTCGGCCCGGGCTTGCTTGCGTCCGTGTGTGTAAGAGTTCTCGAGCATGAACTTTCCGTGAGGGGATTTGAGCTCAGTGCATAAGTACCTGTGCCGAGTATTTATAATTCCATACCATTGGAGAAAAGTTTTCGAGCAGACTTGATCGTAAGCAATTGGGTGATTGTGGCGCTGAAGTCGGTAGAAAAGATGCAGCCCCTTCATGGCAAACAGCCGCTTACATATTTGCGTCTTCTCGATATCCGGCTGGGTCTGCTTATCAATTTTAATGTTTCGTTGATGAAAGACGACATCGTGCGCATCGCGAATTGACCTGCGTGTCCTCTGTGACGCTGTGCGAGGTTCGCGTGAGAAAGGTTTGAAGGAATGCAAAAGAAAAACCGTGAGGTTGGCATTATCGGCTGCGGGATGTCGAAATTCTCCAGCCACCGCGAAGCCGTGAATCAGCCGGAAATGATTCACGAGGCCGTGGCCGAGGCACTGACCGATGCCGGCATCACCATGGACGACGTGGACGGCATCGTGCACGGCAACATGGAAATGTTCGAGATGGTGCACCAGCCCGATATGTGGCACACGCTGGGCACCGGCGCGGCCGGCAGGGCCGGCGTGCGCCTGGCGAGTGGCGGCAGCACGGGAATCACATTGGCCTGCGCCGCGGATAACCTGGTCGCATCGGGTCTGCACGACTGCGTGATGGCCCTCGGTTTCGAAAAGCTGCAGGAAGGCCACACCACGGGCGTTATTTCGACCATGGCCGATCCCCTGTGGGGCCGCAGCCTGCAGGCCGGCGCACTTACCGGCACGACCGCACAGGCGATGATGGACGAGTTCGGTGCTGAGCGGGCCAAGGCGGCCGCGATGAAGCTGCGCATTATCATGGACGAGCACGCGGCGCTGAATGAAAAGGCACACCGCTCGTTCGGCCTCGAGCACGCGCACGCAAAGGAGATGGCGGACAACTCGCCCCCGCTGGCGGGCGAACTGCGCATGCTGCACATGTGTTCCCAATCCGATGGCGCCTGCGCCGTGATATTCGCGTCGGAAGAGAAAATAGCGCAATGGGAAAAGAAGGCCGCATGGGTGCTCGACCACGAGACCGTGCATCGCGAAGAAAACATGGTCTTCACCAACACCGGACAGACGACGCACCGCGCCGCGGCCGAGCGCCTCTACGCCCGCTGTGGCATAAGTAATCCGCGCGAGGAGATTGACGTATTCGAGATGTACGATCCCAGCGCGTGGTGGGGGCTCGACTGGTTGCGCGAGTTTATGCTCTTCGATGGCGACGAGCACCTGCAGATGGTCGAAAATGACGAAGTGAAGATCGATGGCGATTTTCCACTGAACCCCAGCGGGGGTGTCATCGCCAGCCATCCGATCGGCGCCACCGCCCTCGTGCGCGTGGCCGAGGCCAGCATGCAAGTGCGTCGCACCGCCGGCAAACATCAGGTGCCCAAGCAAGTGCGCCGCGCCATGGCCAGCGGTTTCGGCGGCACACTGTGGAGTGTGCTGATGTTACTGTCGGCGGAACGCCCCGAACGGAAGACGATGTAGCCAATGCCTTTGTGTACCATGCTGCTGAAAGGCTTATGCCATGCCTGAACCGAAACAAGAACTTATCGTCTCGCGGCAAATCATCTCGCTGCCGCAACACTTTTCGACCGGGCCGATTATGGGCCGGTTCCTGCGCGAGTTGCGCGACAACAAGCGCATCATGGCCGCCAAGTGCCCGAGCGGCCGCTTCTTGCTGCCCCCGCGCGAAGTCGACGCCATCTCGCTCGAGGAACCCACGGAGTGGGTGGAAGTCGGTCCGGAAGGGGTCATCCGCGATTACGATGTCATCTATTACGCCAGCCCCGATCCCCTGACCGGCGCTACGCGCGAGGTGCCCTACATCGTGGTGTGGGTCCTGCTCGACGGGGTCGAAGGCGATGCGCCCCTGTGGCATCTGCTCGAGACGGATGATCCCCTGGCCGTGCGCCGCGGCCAGCGGGTGCGCGCGGAATTTGCCGAGGAACGCACGGGTCAATTGTTCGACATAAAGTATTTTGTACGTACGGAGGAGGCCGCATGACAGAGCCCGCCGCACACCCCGACGCCTTTGTGGTCGAGGGCCAGGTCGCCCTGCCATACCAGTATTTCGCCGGCGCCACGAGCAGCCGCTTCATCGTGGCGCTGCGCGACGAAAAGATGATTCTCGGGCTGCGTTCGCCCAGCACCGGCAAGGTCTATGTGCCACCGCGTCAGGTCGACGAAAAGACCTTCGAGCGGCTCGACGCGGAAGAGAACTGGGTGGAAGTCAGCAGTGAAGGCAGCGTGGTTGGCTACACCGTCGTGCGCTACGCCGAGCCCTACCAGCCGAAGGAGCCCCCGTACGTCTTGGCCCTCATCAAGCTCGACGGCGCCGACACGCCCATCGCGCACATCATTGATGCGCCGCCCGAAGCCATGAAGGTGGGCATGTGGGTCAAGGCCGTGTTTGGCGAAGCGCGCCGCGACAACATTCTGGAAATCGCGCACTTCGTGCCCGCATAGTCACCGGGCACACGCAATAGGAGTCGTGATTCATGCGGTTGTTCGTTGGCCTGTTGTTGGCGTTGCCCGCGGCGGCAGAAGAGGCGCCTGCGTTTGTGCTGGAAGTGGGCGAACGCGTGTACGAGATACGCGCGGAGCAGCCCCGCGAGATCGAGACGCCCGATGGCGACACGCTCACCGTGACGCTCCAGCCCAACACGCCGCGCACCTTCGAGGGCCACGGCCTGCGCTTCGACTATCCGCGCGCCATGCGCGTGCGCACCACCGAAGACGAAGGCGTGGTCACCCTCACATGCGAGAGCGAGCAGTCGCCCCGTGCCGTCATTCAGGTCTATACGCTCGACCTGCAGCCCGATGCCGTACGCAAGGCGCTGTTCGACGGGCTGAAGTCGCAGGTGGAGCAGCGCGGCGGCGAGGCGCTCGAGCGTTCGGGCGAATCGGTTACCCGCATGATTGCCGGTGCCGACCGGCCGGGCAATGCGCTCGCCATGGAACTCGACGAGCGCACGCTGGAGGCCGAGGTCTACGCCTTCCAACAGGGCGAGCGCGTGGTCGCCTTGTTGCTGCAGTACAACGCCGATGAAGCGGCCATGGCCGAACGCCACTTCCGCACCCTCTGCGAATCGCTCGAGTAGTGCCGCGCTACCACGGCAGCGCGTCGAACGCACCATCGCGCCACGCGGCAATACGCCGCGCGCCTTCCGCTACATCGCACAATGGCGTATGCAGGACCCCCTGCGTGTGCGCCGTTGCCAGCGATACATCCGCTGGCCGGGGCGCGCGTCCCGGTATCGTGGTCGGGTCGTTCGCCACCACCAGGCCCCGGTCATAGCCCAGCGTCTCTGCCAGCGTCTTGACGAAATGGTTGCGCCGCCCAATCTCGGTGCCCGCCAGATGCACCGTACCCGAATACGCGCTGCCCGCCAATTCGACCAGGGCGCGGCCCAGCGTCACCACATCCACCGGCGTGCGCACCTCATTGTCCGGTACGCCCGTCTCTTTGCCGCGCGCCCATTTCGGCGCCATGTTCACCAGAAAGCCACCGTGGCTGCCCAACATCGGGAAGCCCATCACGATGGCCACGCGCGCCACGACCGCCGGCACGCCCGCCCCCTGTACGGCGCGTTCACCCGCCAGCTTGGTCTCGCCGTAGTAATTCACCGGGCGTGGCTCGGCGTCTTCCGCATAGGGGCCCGCCGCGCCATCAAATACATTGTCGGTGGAGGTGTAGACCAGCCGTGCCCCGTGCGCACGGGCCAACTGCGCTACGCGCTCGGTCCAGCCGGCGTTCACGGCCCACGCCTCGTGCCGCTGTTGTTCGCAGTAATCGATCGACGGGTTGCCGCCAACGTGCAGAATCGCGTGCGGCCGCACCGCGTCCACGCATCCCGCAAACGCGTCGGCATCCATCGGGTCCAGCGTATGCCATTCCACATTTGGCAAGGCGCGTGGCGCGGGCCCGCGCGAAACCGCGTGCACCTGCCAATCCGCCGGCGCCTGCACAATGGCACTGCCGGCAACCAGCCCGCTTGCCCCGGTAACCAGTACGCGCATTCGCTTGCTACACTCCTCTTTGGAGGCTTGACGTGGTCTATTCGAAACGCATTGTCGACGCCGTGGCCCTTGCCCACACGCTGCACGAACACCAGCAGCGAAAAGGGCGCAAGGTACCCTACATTACGCATCTCTTCGGTGTCGCGGCACTCGTGGGCGAGCACGGGGGCGACGAGGACCAGTTCATCGCGGCCTTGCTGCACGATGGCCCGGAAGACCAAGGCGGCGAGGTGACCCTCGCGCAGATTCGTGAGCAGTTCGGCCCCCGCGTTGCGGATATTGTGGCGGACTGCAGCGATACCTATGCGGTACCCAAGCCACCCTGGCGCGCCCGTAAAGAGGCGCACCTGGCCAAGATGCGCCGCCTGCCGCCAGACGCCCGCCTCGTGCTTGCAGCCGACAAATTGCACAATGCACAGGGTACCCTGGCCGATGTGCTGGCCTACGGTGTGGCATCGCTCGACCGCTTTAACGGTGGGCCCGAGGGCACCGCCTGGTACTATGCCGCGGCGGCCGCCGCCCTGGGCGATGGCTGGTCGCACCCGCTGCGCGACGAGCTGGCCGGCGTCGCCCACGCGCTGCAGAGCGCCGTGCACGATGCCGCCGACTAGCCCACCGCCTACCGCGCACTTTGGGCGCCATCCGGCGGTCTGGTACGCTCTGCCGCCCATACCCAACCCACAGGTACTGCCGTCTTCATGAAACGTTCTACCCGCCGCGATTTTCTACACGTGTCCGCTGCGGCGCTGGCCACGGGCCTCACCCTCGGCTGCCGCCAGCGTGCCCAAGAGGTCACGCAACTGGCCGGACCCCTGCCGCTGCCGCAGCAGCCCAACGTCGTTCTCGTCATGCTCGACACCCTGCGCGCCGACAAGTGTGGTTGCTACGGCTACGACCAGGACACCACGCCCGCGCTGGATGCCTTGGCAGAGCGCGGCGTCTTGTTCGCGCGGGCCTTCAGCGAATGCCCGTGGACGCGCCCCTCGGTCGGCGCCTTTCTGACGGGACTGCATGCGCGTGCGCTGGGGCTCTACAGCGAACGGGCCGACGCGCTGAACCCGCGCTTCGACACCTTGCCCAAGCTGTTTCAGAGCGCGGGCTATGGCACCTTCGGCGCGACGGCGAACCCCAATCTCAACGAGTTGTTTGGCTTTCACGTGGGTTTCGACGAGTACATCGACAGCCGCGTCGTCTTCCGCTGGATGGAGCGCCAAGAAGGCGACGCGCTGCACCAGCGCACCACCTTGCCGCAGGCGCCCTACCTGCTCGACGAGGCCTACAACTGGGCGCGCCAGCGCCCCGCCGGCACGCCAAACTTCATGCAGTTGAATCTCATGGAAGTGCACGAGTGGTTTGCCGCGCCCAGCTATGACATGCGCCGCGACGAATACAAGCGTCTCTACCTGGATGATGGCGAATACGCCAGCTCCGTAGACCATCCGCGCATGCGCCAGTGGTATCGCTACCTGCAGGTCACGCGCCAGTTGACCGATGATGTCGGCGACTTCATTCGTCGCCTTACGGCGCTGCCCGGCTGGGACAACACCTTCTTCGTGCTGGTGAGCGACCACGGCGAGGGGCTGGACTCACACCCCGGCGTGTACAAGAGCACGCTGCACGGCCACCTCCTTTACGAGTCGCACCTGCACGTGCCGTGGATCATCTATCACCCGCAGTGGCGGCCGGTGCGCGCGCGCATCGAAAAGCCGGTGCGCCTGCTCGACCTGATGCCGACCGTGCTCGAATTGGCGGGCCTGCCCATACCGGCCAACCGGCACGGCGTATCGCTGGCGCAACTGCTTCAGGCAGAAGATGCCACGGTCGAACTGCCGCCGCACTTCATCGCCGAGACCTATTGGCGGCCCGAGACCAAGAAGATCGGTGCGCTCGTGCCCGGCTACCACGGCTATCACAACTTTGGCGGTCACCGCGGCCTGCCCGAGTGGGAGTTGCAGCGAGCGGGTGGGGGAGAGTTGGGGCGCGAGACCGACGTGAGTGACAAAGCGCCCGAACAACTGGCCATGCGCCGCGCCTTTATCGAGGCGTGGGAGGCCGGACATCCGCGGGCGCCCGCCACCAAGACCGACCGCGATTTGACGGAGGAGGAAATCGATCAGTTGGAGGCGATCGGCTACCTGGGCGGATAGCCGCCACCCAAGACCTCACACCCCCGGCAGAGCTAGATGCCGCTGCCGCCGATGTGGATGCCGCATTCCTTGTTGTCTTCGCTCGCATTGAACCAGCGCCACCGGCCGGCGCGCTTGTCTTCGTGCGGCAGGGTCGGCGTCGTGCAGATGACGCAGCCAATACTCGTGTAGCCTTGCTCGTACAGCTTGGACTTCGGCACGGCGTGCGCCGCGATGTAGGCGTCGATCTGTTCCTGGTCCCAATCCACCAGCGGTGCAATCTTCAAGACTTCACGGCCGCCACGCTGCACATACTGCGCCTTTGGCGTATCGGCGCGAAACGCCGACTGGTCGCGCCGCAGCCCCGTAAACCAGACGTCGAGGCTCTCGAGCGCCCGCTGATTCGGTTCGACCTTGCGCACGTGGCAGCAGAACTCCTGTTTCGACTTGCTGTCGAAGAACAGGAATTCGCCGTGCTGCGCAACCATCTGCTCGAGGCGGTAGGGGTCCGGCTGATAGCGCTCAATCGCGATGCCATACATCTGCTCGACCTCGTCCATCAGCGCATAGGTCTCATCGTGCAGGCGCAGCGTATCCACCGTCAGCACGCGCAGGCCGGGCGCGTGCCGGTGCATCATGTCGACCATCACGCTGCCCGTGTCTTGAAAGCTCGTCACGATGCCCGCACGCTCGCCGTGCGCGTCGCGCGCCCAGCGCAACAGCGCTTCGGGCGCCATGGCATTCAACGCGTCCAGGTCCGGTATCTCGGTTGCAATGGCCATGTATGGCCCTTTCCCTTCGTGCTGTGCAGACGGCGATGCCGCACTTACTTCGCGCCGGCCTCAACGCCCAGGCGCTCGCGCAGCGCATCCGTACCCTGGCGGTGTGCCCAGTCGCCGAAGCGTTCGCCCTCTTGCCGCTCGGCCTTCCACGCATCCAGCAGCGCGGCAATCGTCGGCACGACATCCGGCATCTTGATCGTCGGTATCAGCATCTCGTTCAGGCGTGTGCCGTTGTACTCACCGCCCACCGTCAACACGTAGCGGTCGGGGCCCTTGCCGATCAGCCCGATTTCCGAACTTGACGAACGCGCACACCCATTCGGGCAGCCCGTCATGCGTATCGTGATATCAGCATCGGCGTGGCCCGCCTCCTCCAGTCCCTTCACCACATCGGGAAACACGCGCTCGGACTCCGACTG
>CAYMLC010000043.1:0-12787 GCA_964390765.1 uncultured Nitrospirales bacterium | reverse complement strand
GACGACTGGGTGGCAACACGCGACGTGATCGCGCGTTACGACGCACCTGCGCGCGAAGCGGGCGTACCCATCATCACCGGTGTCGGCGCGAGCCCGGGCCTTACCAACATCATCGCGCTGTACCTGGCACAACAGATGGACCGCGCGACCCGCGTGGATGTCAGCGTGTATCAGCCGTGGAACGCGGGCGGCGGCGAGGCCGTGCTGCGGCACCTGCTGTTCATCATCAGCGGTCAGATTGGCGCGTTCCGTGCCGGCCAGTTTCTCGAGGTCGAAGCGTGCAGCGAGCAGCGCCAGGTCGAATTTCCCTACTACGGCCGGCGCACACTGTGGAACCTCGGCCACCCCGAGCCGGTGACGCTCTGGCGCCATATCGAAGGCCTCGAAGAGGTAGGCTTCTGGATGGGCCTCGGCAGCGGTATGGGTGCGCTCGTCGCACTGGCGCGGCGCGGCTGGTTCGACAGCCCGCAGAAGGCCGACCGCACGCTGCGCTGGCTGGCGCCCTTCGAGCGGCTGTTGACGCCCGAGCGGCCGGGCATCTCTTCCGTACGGGTCGATGTCTACGGCGAGCGCGACGGCGCACCGGCCCACGACATGATCTGTGGCACGGGCCTGATGCGCGACACGACCGGCCTGCCGCTGAGTGTCGGCGCCCAGTTGCTGGCGGCGGGCGAGACCCTGTGCGAAGGCGGCGGTGTGTTCGCGCCGGAGGCCTGCTTCGAACCACTCGTCTTCTGGGAGCGCATGCGCGAAAAGGGCATCGACGGCTTCACCGACCTCGCCATGACGCAGGCGGTGCGGCCGGCCGCCTGAGCCACACCCCACCCCGCAACCGCTTGCCGGCTGCGCATCCGAAGCCGAAAGCAGAACGGGCCGGCCAGTCGTCATGACCAGCCGGCCCGCGTGATGCGGTACAGGTTGCGCGCTTAGCCGGGCGCCACCGGGTTGTAGCCGTCTTCGCTGTTCCCCGCGCCCACGAACTCGTAGCTGCCCGTGTTGAAGAACTGAATCAGGCGCAGCAACTCCGACAGGTTGATGGCGAAGTCTGCCGGGTTGTAGTCGCTCTCGTGCTCCTTACAATCCGTAGCGCCGGTGCTGCCCGCCTGGTACCCGTCTTCCGAGGCACCCGGATCGGCGGCACAACTGTAAGCGGCCGAATTGAAGAACTGGATAACGCGCAACAATTCCGACAGGTTGATGCGGCGATTGGCGTCCTGGTCGGCCGCGTGCACCGGCGGCAACGCATCGGGACCAAGCGCGGCACGCAGTTCGCCCACGCGCAGGTCGTCGCCACCGGTCGTGTTCAGCGCATCGTACGCTTCCTGCGCGGAGCTGAAGCCCTTGCTGCCAAGGAAGCTGTTGATGAACGCTTCGGCTTCGGCGAAGCTCAGGCCGCCGCTGCCGTCTTGGTCGAGCATCGAAAACGCTTCCAGCAGCGCTTCCGCAAGCGATGCGGCGTTGACGCCTTCGCCTTCACCCTCGGCCACGCCTTCACCTTCGACGACACCCTCAACTGCGCCTTCGCCTTCGAATACGCCCTCGGCCACGCCTTCACCTTCGGCAACACCTTCACCCTCAGCCGCGCCTTCACCCTCGGCCACGCCTTCACCTTCGACGACACCCTCAACTGCACCTTCGCCTTCGACTACGCCCTCGGCCACACCTTCACCTTCCGCAACGCCTTCGCCTTCGGCCGCGCCTTCGCCTTCCGCAACACCTTCGCCTTCGGGCAGCATCACCGGGAAGTCGATGCAGTCGATTTGTGCACGCAGTTCGCCGGTCTCGTTCGGCACACTGGTGATGACCACGTAGCTCGGGTCCATGTTGAACGACAGGAACGTGTCGAATGTGAGGATACCCGAGTCGTCGTCCATGCCATCGCCCAGGTTCACGATGACCGGACCGTTCTCGCCCGGCATACCACTGTTGACCGAAAGGCCGGTCGCCAGTGCCACATTCGAAGTCGAGGAGTAGCGCACCGTGTCCTGGCCGACACGCGTAAACGTGATCGAGGCCATCGCCTGCGACGCGGTCGGCGGCACGGCCTGGTCACCCGTCAACATCAGCGTGCACAGTTCTTCGCCGACCTCGTCGGCGCAGAAGGCGGGGAACGGTACGAGGGCCGGCGACAGCGCCGCCTCGGGATAGGTCGCGTCGAGCGTCACGTCGTTGCCCGGCACGTCCTCCGAAATCAGCGCGTCAAGCCCGGGATCGCCGCCGAGCAGGCCGACAGCGTAGACGGTGTACACGCCACCATCGAAGAAGCGCACACCCGGCAACTCGAGCACCACGTTCGTGCCCGTTTCATCGCGCACTTCCAGGTTGTAGCTGCCGGCCGGCACTTCCACGTAGCCGTTGTCCGCGGCCGCCACATTGCCGAACTGGATGTCATCAAACAGTGGCGCGTCGGGCGCACTGCCCGCCACGGCGACGTCGACCGTCGGCGCATTGGGGCTGCCATGATAGAAGCGCACACGCGCATTGCCTGCAGCAGGCGCGCTGTTGTCGTCGATCAACGCGGCAAGCTGAATGTTCGCAAGCTCACCAATGGCAAGCACCGTGACATCAACACCCGAGGGAAGGGTGTCAGTGACCGAGGCAACCGGGTTGGCGCAGTTGGCGCCCTCCAGCGCAATACTGGTGGTTACTTCGCCCGGGGTCACCGGCGTATAGTCGGAAACGTCGAGGTACGAAAGACTCGGCAGCGCCAACGCGCCGTCGACGCAGGCGTCGACCGTCGGGGCATCGGGGCTCAGATGCACGGCGCGGGCACGCGTCTCAGCGCCGGCGCCTTCGCCTTCCATGCTGCCTTCGCCTTCACCCGCATCAGTGCAGTCGATGATCGCTTCCACTTCACCGTTGGGGAATGCGTTCGAACTGACACGCAGGAAAGACGCGCCAGTCGCCAACTGGGTGGCTTCGAGCAGGTTCACCGGCGGCACGTTGATTTGCACCGGGCTTACGAGCGAACCGGCGATGTCACCGACGTCGAGAAACACCGAGTCGTCGGAAAGGCGGCGAATCTCGATGGCCGTGGGATTGGCTACGTCATGCTCGACCGTAATCGTCGCGCTGGGGCCGAGCGGATCAAAGACGACCGTGCCGGTGGCCGTTGCGGAACTGCCGGTCGGCGGGTCCACCTGGTCGCCCGTTGCCATCACCATGCAGGTCACCGTCTGGTCCTGACCTTCGCCTTCACCTTCGGCGGCACCCTCACCCTCCACCATGCCTTCGCCTTCCACCACCATCGGGTCGCACGCGGCAAAGGTCGAATTCTGCGCCTCGCACAGGTTCGGCGCCGTATCGCCATCGGCGTCGCCCAACGGTCGCAGCGCGAAAACAGATTCGAAGTCGAGCGGGTCGAGGCCGCCCTCCGGCGCATCGAAGCCGAGTTCGCCGAACGCCACGTTGCTGCCGAAGATGAGCAGGTTGGCCACGCCGACCGAACCGGTGCCCTCAAAGTTATCCGCGCCCTGAATGAAGTTCACGTCACCATCGCCGATGGTCAGGAAAGCGACCAGCAATTCCTTGAGCCCGGGCGCCTGGGCGTCGAGGATGGCCACGTTCGACGGGCCAACCACCGCTTCGAAGGTAGCCAGGTTATTCACCCACGCGGTCGACACGGCAAGGTTCGAGACGACCTGCCCGCCGTCCGGAAACCCGGCCGGGTCGCCCAGGACCGTCTCAAGAATTTCCAACTCGTTCGAAGCATCGGGGATACCGTTGCCCGAAACCGTGGCGACCGGCGGCTCTTGTGTCACATCAATCAGGAACGAGCCATTGATGTCGCCGGTCTCGCTGTCGAGCAGGTCGTTGAGATTCGGCAAGATGGCGCGAATCGGGTCCAGCGCCGCGTTGGCCGCCAGGTCGTCATAGATCTGGCAGAAGTCCACATCGATTTGTTGTTGTGCCGCCGCCGGCTGAGCGAGACCACCCAGCAAGAGCGCCACAAATCCAAGCCCTAGGATTCGTTTCATAGTCAAGTTGACTCCCTACCCCATTGCCTCTGGAGTGTATACCCGATGGGCCGAACGCGCATGCCGCTCACATGAACCGCACCACGCAGGCCCCTGCGTTCCCCAATTTGCGCTATAAAGTGGCATGCCTGCCGGAGCATGTCAAGAGTTGAAGCACACCTTCAGCGAGGCTTCACTGGAGTTGCCGTGCCCGCTCCAGCCGTCTTATGCTCCGCCCATGCGTGTTCTCCGCCTGACGTTACTACTGCTGCCCCTCGCCACCGTTACCGCCAGCGCCGACACCTGGTGGATACCCGCGCATGCCTTTGGCCCGGAATCACTTACGGTTGCGCAGCCGGGCGAATACCGCATCTGGGGCTGGGGCCAGACAGGGGCGTCGCTGGGCGTAGAGGTGGCCGGGCAGCCCATAGACGCCCGCGCCCGGCCCGCCGACGGCGCCTACGATTGGCGCCTGCTGGGGCGCGTCGAACTGGCGGCGGGGCCGGTGGCGATAGGCGCGTCCGAGAACCTCGTGGGCCTGCTGATCACCGACCAACCGCGCCTGCGTCCCGAAGAGGCCATGCGCCACCGCCGCGTCTTGAGCGAGCCCGTGGCCGTCCAAGACGACCGGTACGTTATCCGGCGCCATACCGACACCGTCTACCCGTCCCGATGGCTGACCCGGTGGGGTAGTGAGAGCGCATTGCGCAATCGCATTCTCGTTTCCGCGGGACTCGCCTGGTCTGACCATGAACCGCACCCGAGTTCAAGCACCGGCGTGACCGAAATCGAACCGGTCCCACTTCCCCCGCCCTCCGTCTTCGACGAGACGGTGCAGGATGGTTTCCGCGTAGCCAATGTGGCCATCGAGACAAAGCCGGGGTACTTTCTGACGGGCAACCTCTACCGCCCGCTGGGCGACGGCCCCTACCCCGGGGTGGCCAGTCCGCACGGGCACTGGGGCAACGGCCGGCTCGAAGACAGCGACAAGGCCTCGGTGCCGCAGCGCTGCGCCACCCTGGCGCGCATGGGCTTTGTGGTCTTCGCCTACGACATGGTGGGCTATGTGGACAATGACCACTGGCCGCACAACTGGGGCACAAAAGAGGACAAGCTGTGGGGGCTGCACCCCTTCGCGCTGCAACTGATGAACGGGCGCGACGCGGTGACCTATCTGCAAAGCCTGCCGGAAGTCGATCCCGAGCGCATCGGCATGACCGGTGCTTCGGGCGGCGGCACCCAGACCTTCATGCTCAAGGCGGTCGATCCACGCGTGAAGGTCAGCGCGCCGGTCAACATGATCTCACACACGATGCAGGGCGGCTGCCCGTGCGAGAACGCACCGCTGATCCGAATCGACCACAGCAATGTCGAGATTGCCTCGCTGGCGGCGCCACGCCCCATGCTCATGGTCAGTGCCTCGGGTGACTGGACGCGCGAGACCCCCTTCGTCGAGTACCCGCGTGTGCAGCGCCGTTACGCCAGCGTGATGCTCCTCCGAGAGTCGCTGCCGGATGAGCGGTTGCTGCGAAATGTCCACATCGATGCGCCACACAACTACAACCGCGAGAGTCGCATGGCGATGTATCGCTTTTTCGCCGAGCACCTGCTGGGCGATGAAACCAAGGCGCCCGAAGACGAGCAACCGCATGGCCTCGATGTGGCGGCCCTGCGTGTGTTTCCCGGCGGGCCGCCCGAGCATGCACTGGGCGTGCGTGACTTTCTCGAGCAGGAAAAGGCACGGCGTGCGCAACGCATCGAGAAGGAGCTGGCATCCAAAGAAGCCAGTTTGCTCGAATTCGAGTTAATACATCGCGTTGGCAGCATGCTGTCCTTTGCGCTTCGTCGTGACCGGCTGCAGGCAATACCGTACGGCGCTTTGGCCAGTACCCGCCACGGGCGCCAGATGATCGGCGACTACATCGTCGAGCAGTGGACCCTGGATGTCCTGGGCCGCAGCATTCCCATGCTCTTCTATCGGAGTTCGGAGCCCGGCCCACAAACGTGCGTGCTCCTGGTGCATGAGGCGGGCAAGGCAGCACTGGCCGGCGATGACGGGCCGGGCGACAAGATTCGCGCGCTGCTCGATGCCGGGTTCGCCGTGCTGACGATTGACGTCTTCCTGACGGGTGAGCACCACGCCCCCGCCCAACGCACCGAGCGCACCGGCGCGGGCCCCTTCGACGAGACCTTCGCCCCCACAGTGACCGCCGCCCGTATCGCGGATATCGTGTTCGCCAGCCGCTGGCTGACAAGCCGGCCCGACGTTCAGCCCGTACCCGCGATGTTCATTGCGGGATTCGGTGATGCAGCGCTCTGGGTGGCTGCAGCGAGCGCGTTTCCACCAGCGGGCTTGTTGGGCACGCCGTATATGTTGTTGCCCGACCGCGACCTGGAAGACGATGCCGTGCTGGCCGAACACTTCTATCTCCCGGGCGCGCGGGCCGCGGGCATCTGGCGCCATGCGTTCATGCGCGCGGAATGGGGCAATACCGTCGACGCGCACGACGCACCCCGCCCCTGGCAGGAAGTCGTCGACGTGTGGAAAGAGCGGGCCGGCCGCGTCGCCGCGCTTCGGGCGCGCGAGACGCCGTGAGTACCCCGCGCGACCGCTTCATCCACATCGCGGACCTGCACTTCTGGCAGGTTGTTTGGAACCCCTTGCAACTGTTCAACAAGCGCTTTCTCGGCAATATGAACGTGTTGTTGCGGCGGCGCTTCGAGTTTCGTATGGACCGCGCCGAGCAGTATCTCGACGAGGTGACGGCCCTGGGTCCGCGCTATGCTGTGCTCACCGGCGATTTCACCAGCACCTCGACCGAACGTGAATTCGCGATGGGCCTCATGTTCACCCGCTCGCTGCACGAACGCGGCTTCGAGGTGGCCGTGCTCCCGGGCAACCACGATGTCTACACCTTTGGCGCGCACCGCCGCCGCCGTTTCGCCCACCACTTCCGCCAGTTCGTGCCGCCCGAGGGCTATCCGGCACGCGTAACACTGCCAGGTGGCACACCACTTATCCTGGCGCCCACCGTCACCGCCAATGCGATCAGTTCCGCCGGGCGCATCACCGATGCCGAAGCGGCCGAGGTGCGCGCCCTGCTCGACGCCTGTCCGCCGGGGCCGGTGCTGGTGGCGGGCCACTATCCCGTGCTCGACCGCACGCCGCATTACCACCTGTCCGATGGGCGGCGCTTGCGCAATGCCGGCGCACTGCGGCGCGTGCTGGGCGAAGCCGACCGCCCCATCCTCTACCTCGCCGGGCACGTACACGTGCCCAGCCACGTGCAGGACCCCGAGTACCCGAAGCTGCGGCACCTGACCACCGAAGCCTTCTTCCTGCATACACCGGGCGCCGAAGTCTCGGGCGCCTTTGCCAGCATCGCCGTGTGGGACAACGACTTCGAAGTGACCCGCCACGTGCGCTACGACCGCTGGCATCCCGAACCGCTGCCGCTCGAAGCGAACGTGTGCTAGCATCCGGGCGTGCCACCCCCAGCAAAGCCAAAGACCCTCCCCACGAAGAGCGCCTTTCCCCGGCCCGCCGCCAAGCGGCCCGGCCCGGAAGACTGGCACGTGGTGCGCGACCCGCATAAATTCGGCATGGCGGGCGGCGCCGCAGTCGCCGGCCTCTACCTCTGCTGGCGCTTCTACGCCCAGGTCGAAGGCGAAACGGTCGCACCGCTGCCCCTCGCCGTTGGGACGGTTTTTACCTTTGTGGTAGCGTATCTGGCCGTGGGCCTCTTCGCGAAGCTGGTCTTCGCCATTGCCGACCACGAGTTGGCGCCGCCCGCCGAAGAGGAAGCGCCGCCTGCGCCCGAGGCGACCGAGACCGAAGCGGTGGCCGCGGACGAAGCAGTCGGCTCCGAGGCATACCCCGAAACGTACCCGGAAGAAACGAGCACACCGTGAGCGAAGTGATGAAGCTATTTTCATGTGGCATGGCCGCGCTGGCCCTGTTTGTAATGGCGCCCGGCGGCATCGCCCAGGCGCAACCTGCCGACCTCAGCAAGCTCGACATCGTCGAGCGCAGCACCCCCGCCGGGCCCGTAGCGCTGGTCGCAGGCAGCCCCATTTCGCGCGACGCCTTTCTCGCGCTGTACCGTGACCGCCTGCAAACCTTGATGCTGGGCAACCCCGCAGCGGACGTGCGCAATGAAGACCGCGTGCGCATCGCCATTGCTGCGCTCATCCAATTGGTGCAGGAAGAGTTTCTGTATATCGAAGCCGAAGCGCGCGGCCTTACCGCGAGCGAGGCGGCCGTCGAAGCGGCTTATCAGGAAGAAATCGAGCGGATTCGCCGCGTGGTACGCACACGCGAAGGCGGCGCGCTGACCGAAGAACAGATTCTCGCCGCGGCGGGCAGCACGCGCGAGGCCTCGATCGAGGAGGTTCGACGCTCGCTGCTGGTCGAACAGGCCTTCGCCGCCATCGCGCAGGAATCGAACGTAGAGGTGACGGACGCGGAAGTGCGGGAATTCTACGATGCGCAGCGCGAGCGTTTCCGCCGCCCCGAAGCCGTGCGCTTCCGGCAGGTCTTCATTCGGCCCGAGGGCGCGCCCGCCCCAGCAGAAGGCCAATGGGCCCGCGCCCGCGAAGAAGCGGAACGTGCGCTCGCGCGGATTCGCGCCGGCGAAGCGATTGGCGCGGTAGCGCGCGAAATGTCCGACGCGCCCGACGCACAGAACGACGGCGAGCCGGGCCTCATGCCGATGGATGAAATGCCGCCTTTCCTCGCTGAGCCGCTGAGCACGATGAACCCCGGCGAATTGAGCGATGTGATCCGCAGTGAGTTCGGCTTCCACATCGTGCAATTGATCGAGTTGGAAACCGGCAGCGAAGTCTCGTTTGAAGAGGCGCGCGACACCATCCGCACGGCCGTGCGCAGTAGTAAACACCAGGAAGCCGTGCGCGCCTGGACCGAAGCGAAGATGGACGAGCCCGGGCTGGTGCGGGTCTTCCTGGAACTGGACCGCACCCTCGCTGCCCTTGAGGGCGATGACGCGCCCAGTTCATGAGTGCATGCGCCCTGCTGGTGTGGCTGGCAGCGGCCGCGACCACGCCCTATCACTGGCCCCTTGACCTGCCGCCGGAACTCACTTCGAGCTTCGGCGAATACCGAACCGGCCGCTATCACGCGGGTATCGACCTGCGCACCGGCGGCATCGGCCTGCCGGTTTACGCGGCGGCCGACGGCTATGTATCACGCGTGCGCTGCTCCCCCTGGGGCTATGGCAAGGCGGTCTACCTGCAACTCGAAGACGGAAACACCGCCGTCTATGCACACCTCGACGATTACTACGACGCCCTGCGCGCCTTTGTGCAGCGCGAGCAACACCGCCAGCAAAGCTACAGCATCGACGTGACCCTGAGCCCCGGCCAGTTTCCCGTGGCGCGTGGCCAACTGATCGCCAAGGCCGGCGACACCGGCATCGGCGCGCCGCACCTGCACTATGAATTGCGCGACGGCGCGCAGCGCCCGCTCAATCCGCGCGCGCTCGGTATCGACTGGCCGGACTCGTCGGCCCCGCAAGTGCGCCAGATTCTGGTCGCGCCGCTCGGCCCGGATGCCACGGTGAATGGCGATGTGCTGCCCAAGGTGGTAGATGTCGTCTATGCCGATGGCACCTACACCGCGCCTGCCGTGCGTGCCCAGGGCCGCATTGCCCTGGCTGTCAATACGGTCGACCGCGGCCCCTCGGGCAACTACCGGCTCGACCCCTACCGCATCGCGGTCGATGTGGATGGCGCGACGGTCTTCGTGCTGCAACGCGACAAGCTCTCGTATGACACGCACCGCGACGGCGTGGTGGGCTGGCATCCCTTCTTCCTGAGCGAAGGCCGCTATACCACGCTCTGGCGCTGGCCGGGCAACGACAGTCAGCCCTATCAGCACACGGCCAGCGACGGTACCTTCACGGTGGCCGGCGACTGCCGCGTCCGCCTGACCCTCGAAGACTTCCAGGGCAACACCAGCACCGCCCAGCTGCCCATCGTGCTCGACGCCAAACACGAACCCGCCGCACCAGCCGCCACCGGTACCGGCCAGGCCACGGGCAACATGGAATGCCTGGGCGAGATGCTGATCTTCGAGACGCGCTTCACCGCAGCCGAGCCGCAGGCCCCGGTACTGGTCGTCAACCAAACGTCGCGCCACACCGCACGCCGCATCGACGCGCAAACCTACCGCCTGATGTGGCGGCCCGAGCGCAGCGGCCGATACGAATTCACCATCGACCACCCGCGCGTGGCGCCGTTCTACCGCGAAGTGGGCGCGTGGGTACGGGGCGATGCCGCCACACTGACCCTGGGCGATGGGGTGCGCGTGAGCGTGCCGGGCGACGCCCCCTTCGGTGCGCTCTATCTGCGGGTCTACCGCTTCGAGACCAGCCTGGGCAGCGGCATGCGCAAGATGGGCCCGGCCTTCCGCCTGTGGCCCGAAGCCATGCCCATCGACACCGACATCACGGTGCAGTTGCCCGCGGATGAGGCGCTGAGCGGGAAGGTGCATGCCTACCGCCACGCCGGGCGCTACTGGTCGCGCCAGTCAACCGAACGCAGCGGCAGTACGGCGACCATTCGTGTCGACGACCTGGGCACTTACCAGTTGATGGAAGACACGAGGGCGCCCAGCATCAACAACTTCAGCCCGCCCGACGGCTATCGCGCCCAGACGCGCCGGCCCATCATCCACGCCACCATGACCGACGGCGGCAGCGGCCTCGAGGATTACAACGTCTACCTGGGCGGCCAGTGGCTGTTGTGCGAATTCGACCCCGACAACAACCGCGTCACCTGGGAGCGCGATGAAGACCTGCCCAGCGGCACACATACGCTGGTCTTTCGTGCGACCGACGCCGCCGGCAACACCGCACGCGCCGAGCGCACCGTGGTGATTCCCTAGAAGACACACGCCCGCGGCTGGTGGCGAGCGGCTTCCGGCGCATCGCATCCGGCTGGTGACTTGTGGTCAGACGAGGACACCGGGCGCGATTGCAGGCGCCACGGCAGCGCGCAGCCGCTACCGGCCACTCCCTACCGGCGCTTCCTCGCGCATGTGGGCAATCACCGAGTCCAGGATGTCGTCGAGCGTATAGCGCGGCGCATAGCCGACGGCCGCCGCGATCTTGTCCAGCGAGGGCGCGCGGTGGCGCATGTCTTCATAGCCCGCGCCATACGCTTCTTCGTAGGGCACGTACTCAATCGTCGA
Organism: uncultured Nitrospirales bacterium; assembly: GCA_964390765.1. Taxonomy (GTDB): domain Bacteria; phylum Hydrogenedentota; class Hydrogenedentia; order Hydrogenedentales; family JAGMZX01; genus CAYMLC01. The sequence continues at coordinate 1,621 of CAYMLC010000043.1, read as the reverse complement.
GGCGCTGCCGGAACGCTCGATGACGCGGCGGGCCAGCGCTTCGATCGTCGTGCGTTCCTGGCTGCCCACGTTGTACACCTCGCCGCAGGTCTCGGCGCGGTCCATCAGCGCGACCAGTGCCGGCACGATGTCCTGCACGTGCGCAAAGCAGCGGGTCTGTTGGCCGTCGCCAAATACGCGCACCGGCTGGTCGCGCAGGGCCGCCCGCACAAACGAGGGAATGACCATGCCGTAGCGGCCGGTTTGCCGGGGACCCACGGTGTTGAACAGCCGCGCAATCGTGACAGGGTGGCGCTTCTCCGCCCAGTACGCCAGCGCCAGGTATTCATCGAGCGCCTTCGACGCGGCATAGCCCCAGCGCTGGCGGTGCGTGGGGCCGATGATGCGGTCGTCGTCTTCGCGAAAAATCTCCTGCGTGCTCTTGCCGTACACCTCGCTCGTCGAAGTAATCAGCAGTTTGCGCCGGTACCGGCACGTCTCTTCGAGTACGGTCTCGGTGCCGCGCACATTGTTCACGATCGTCTCGATGGGCCGGTCCACCACCAGCTGCACGCCCACCGTCGCCGCCAGATGAAACACACAGTCCACCTCGCGCACCAGGTCGCGCACGATCTCCTGGTTCTGCGTGCTGTCGACCACCGCCGTCACCTGGTCCTGCAGGTGCTGAATGTTCTCGAAACGGCCGGTGCTCAGATCGTCCAGCACGAACACCGCATCGCCCCGCGCCACCAGCAGCTCGCACAGGTGTGAACCAATAAACCCGGCACCGCCGGTGACCAGAACGCGCATGGGAAAAACTCCTTCGTGGGGTGTGGCCGGTGAGTATACGGCGCAACCCGCTGGGCTGCAATGGGCTGCGCGGCGCAGGCCGCTTGGACAAGCACTCGCCTTAATCCTGACAAAGATGAGGGGGTATTGACAGATTGTTGCGATCTGGTTAGTCTGGAACTGCGAATTTGGCAAAGAACTGGGCCGAGGCGGGAGGCGACGGCGGCGGCCAACTTCTCCGGGCCACCGCCAGCGCCTCCCCCACCAAACAGGGAGTAGGCAGCATGGCCGTCGATGTAGCAACCGATCGCGAACAGGGCACTGTCAAATGGTTCAACAACAAGAAGGGCTACGGCTTTATCTTGCGGGGTGAGGACCAGGATGTGTTCGTGCATCACAGCGCCATCGAAATGGAAGGTTTCCGCACCTTGCGGCAGGGCGAAAGCGTCAGCTATGTGCTGCGCGACACCAACAAGGGCCCGCAAGCGGTCAGCGTGACGCCCGATATGCCGTAACGCGGCGTAGCACGGCGCAGCCGCGGAGGGTGGCGCCGTGCTACGGAGGGTGGTCCCGCACAGGGCATGGCGCGTACGCGGTTCCGCACAGGTGCTATGCTGGGGCGCATGCGCTGCGTCCTGTTGTTTTGCTTGACGCTGGCGGGTGCCGTGGCCCCCGCGGCGCCCCCCGGGCAGGCCGAGATACCACCGGTCCTGCTGGACTCGCGCATCAACCTGTTGTACGCCGCCAACCACGCCGGCCACTTCACCACGCTGGGATTCAGCGGCTTCTTTGTATGGGGCGTGGCCGATGAGGTGGGCGAGGCCGCCAGCCACCTGCGCGAGGCGGTGGGTTA
>CAYMLC010000042.1:0-12823 GCA_964390765.1 uncultured Nitrospirales bacterium | reverse complement strand
GTAGCCCGCATCCTGCAACAACTTGGGAAAGGTGGTCTGGCTGCCGTCGAAGCGGTTGCCGTTGCGCATGACGCCGTTGAGGTGGCTGTGCTTGCCGGTGAGAATCACGGCGCGGCTGGGCGCGCAGATGCTGTTGGTGCAGAAGCAATTCTCGAACAGCGCGCCCTCTCGCGCGATGCGGTCGAGGTGGGGGGTCTCGTTGATGCGCGAGCCGTAGGCGCTGATCGCGTGGGCCGCGTGGTCGTCGGTAAAGACGAAGAGGATGTTGGGCCGCTTGCTGGCCGTGGCGCCCGCCTGGGCGCGCGCCCCGTGCGGCGCCAGTGCGGCGGCGGTCAGCGCACCCGTGAGTGTCTGCAGAAACTGGCGGCGTTGCATGGCGTGCCCTCTCCCCTGCGCATCCGGCGCATTCTCCGGCCCGGGTCCCATGCTACCCGTTTGCGAGCACGCACGCCACACGCGTAATGGGGTTGGGGTTGTGGGGCAGGGCTGAATTCACCCGGCTACGAAGTGCGTGCCGCGCGGCGCATGCGCGCCTTTTCGCGGTAGTAGCCGATACCCTGGAGGGCCACGCTGAGGCCCAGCAGGAGGGCGACGGGCAGTGCATCGCGCCAGCCGGCGGCCACGAAGCTGTTCTTGAAGGTCCACACGCGCAGCCACAGGTAGCCGCGCACGCGCGATACGTGCTGGCGGATGTGGTAGTTGCCACGGCCTCGCACCAGTTGCCAGCGGATGAAGCCGCGCAGGCCGGGCTTCTCGACGTGCCAGACCACCTGGTCGCGCCGGTAGTGCGGCGGTGTGCCGGCTTCGACCGCGCGCCGCGCCAGCACGGTGTCTTCGCCGCCGGCCACCGGAAAGGATTCGGGGAAGCGGCCGAGCGCCTCGAAGGTCTGGCGACGGAAGGCCACATTGCAGCTGCTGAAGCTGTAGGCCGTGCCGTCGGCATCGACCCGCCACACCTGGTGAAAGCCGATGCAGCCGCCGCCGGGAAAGCCGAGCAGGGCGACCAGCCGCCCAAACCATGTCTCGACGCGGGTGCGCGTATCGCCCACGACAATGGGGTGGTCGGCCAGGGCGGCGTGGGCCACGGCCAGGGCGCCGGGCGCGAGCGTGCAGTCGGTGTCGGTGAAGAAGAGTAGTGACGTGCGCGCGGCGGCGGCGCCCACATTGCGGCAGACGGCCGGCCCGCGGTTGTGCGGCTGGCGCAGGATCCGGTAGCGCGAACCGGAGAGCGGGCTGTAGTCCGCCTCGGGCGAACCGTCGTCGACCACCACCACCTCGAAGTCTTGCAGGGTCTGCGCTTCGAGCGAGGTGTGCAGTGCGTGCAGGTGCCCCGGAAGCGGACGGTAGGACGGCACGACAACGGTGATGAGCGGCTGGGCCATGGGCGCAAGCATGCGCGACGCACCCGCACGCCGCAAGTGGGTTCAACCGCGCGCGTGCCGAGTGGCCCGGATGCCCGCTGCGCTATTGACGATTCGGCGAATGGGGCAGATACTGGAGGTAGGGGCACAGGAGGGTACGGCCATGAAGGACGCTATCAAGGCACGTGTCGGTTTTACCCTGATCGAATTGCTGGTGGTCATTGCGATCCTTGGCATACTGGCGGCGATATTGCTGCCGGCGCTGGCGCGGGCCCGCGAGGCGGCGCGGCGGGCGAGTTGCCAGAACAACCTGAAGCAGATGGGGCTGGTCTTTCGCATGTACGCGGGCGAGTCCCGGGGCGAGTGGCCGCCCATCAAGATGTTTGGCTGCGACGACCCGCCCAATGTGGACATCGACGCGACGTTCTATGGGCCGGCGGTCTATCCGGAATACCTGACGGATGTGAATATCTGTGTGTGTCCGTCGGACTCAGACGCCGAGCGGGTGCGTGCGGGCTTTCACCAGAACGACGACCTGAACCAGCCGGTGATGCCGTGCCGACTGGCGCGGGGCAGCTACTATTACCTGGGCTTTGCGGTCTTGCCCGAAGCCATCTTTCGCGATGGCGTGGAAGTGCCGGACGAGATTCCCGATGGCGAAGCCGAGTTGCTGGCCTTTGCCGCGCAGTACATCCGGCCCGAGGTGGCGACGCCGCTGATTCCGATTGTGCTGGAGCTCGAGGATACCGACCCCACCATCCTGCTGGACGACCTGGGCCCGGTGCGGCGGCTGCGCGAAGGGGTGGAGCGGTTCTTCATTACGAACATCAACGACCCGGCGGCCTCGGCCCAGGCGCAGAGCACGGTGCCGGTGATGTGGGACGAGATTGCGTATCGCAATTCGGCGACCGCGTTTAACCATGTGCCCGGCGGCGGCAATGTGTTGTACTTCGACGGCCACGTAGACTTTCTGCGCTGGCCGAGCGCGTTTCCGGCGGATGCGGCGGGGGTGCTGTTGACCGAACTCTTCTAGCACGCTCGCGTTCAGGGAAAGCAAAACGCCCGCCGGGCTTTCGGGTCCGGCGGGCGCAGTGTTTTTACGGGGTGCAGCGGGGCGCTAGCTGCCGAGCTTCCCATCGACGAAGGGAGACAGCCACACGCGCGAGAAGTAGTCGGCCCAGGTCAGCACGATGAGCATGATGAACCAGGCGAAGCCCGACACCGCGAAGATGGTGGTGAGCTTGCTGCTGAACTTCAGGTGCATGAAGAACATCATGATGAGCAGCATCTTGGCGATGGCGATGGTCAGCGCGACCAAGACGTTCCAGGGGTCGCCGAAGTCCAATTGCGGAAACCAGGTGACCGCTACCGTGAGAAACATGAGCACCATCAGGCCGACCAGCACCTTGATATAGGTGGTCGGCATCACGATGTGGTGGTGTGCGCCGCTTGCCATTTCGTTCGCTTCCCTTGTTCAGCGGGGTGTGCTTCCCGCCTGCCCAGCTAGTGAATGAGATAGAAGAGTGGGAACAGAAACACCCACACGATATCGACAAAGTGCCAGTAGAGGCCGAAGTTTTCGACGCCGGCATAACCGCGCGGCGTAAACTGCTTCTGCAGGCTCATGACGATCATGACGGCGAGAATACCGAAGCCGATGATCATGTGCAGCGCATGCATGCCGGTCATGAGGTAGTAGAGGATGAAGAAGATCTGCAGCTCGCCCAGTGCTTCCGGGCTGCCGCCGACGAAGGCCGCGAGCTGCGGATAGTAGCTGGCATCGACATGAAAGTTGGCGCCCGGCCAAAGCCCATGCTCGATCTTGGGCGCGTACTCGAACACCCACTTGATGACCAGAAACACCATGCCGAGTACGAGCGTGGAGATGAGCGAAAGCGTTATCTCGCGATACTTGCCCACCTGCGCGTAGTACACGGCCATGGCCATCGAGAAACTGCTGAGCAGCAGGATGATGGTGTTGACGATGCCGGGCCCGAGGTACATGACCGTGCTGGCCGCGTGGAACGCATCGCTGTAGAGGAAGCGATACGCGCCGTACGCGGTGAACAGGCCGCCGAAGAACATCACTTCCTGCGCGATGAACAGCCACATGCCGAGGCTGTGCGCCTCGCGCTGCTGCTCCCAGCTCTGAAAATGATGCGCTACATCCGGATCGTGCGCGTGCTCGCCAATCGAATCCGGCAGTTGGTCCGCGTTCGCCGGGGGCGGCGATGGTTCAGTGAGACTCGCGCTCATAGATCGTCTTCTCCTCGCCCGTGTAGGCGTAGGCTTCTTCGGTCACCACGGGGATGTCGTGGAAGTTGTGCGGCAGCGGCGGCGAGGGCGAGCGTTCCCACTCGAGGCCCTTGGCGCCCCACGGATTGTCGCCGGCTTCTTTGCCGTACCACAGCGACCACAGGAAGTAGAACACCGGGATGGTAAAGCCAACGCCCAGGATGGAGGCGCCCGCCGTCGACAACACGTTCAGAACCTGGAAGTCCTCGTGATAGGAGTGGTAGCGGCGCGGCATGCCGAGCCAGCCCAGCATGAACTGGGGGAAGAAGGTCAGGTTGAACCCGATGAAGACCAGGCCGGCGCACAGCTTGGCGGCGTTCTGCGGATACATGCGGCCAGTCATCTTGGGCCAGTAGAAGTGGAGTCCGGCCAGATAAGCCATGACCATGCCGCCCACCATCACGTAGTGGAAGTGGGCCACCACGAAGTAGGTGTCGTGCAGGGGGATGTCCATACCGGTCGAGCCGAGGAAGAGGCCCGTGCCGCCGCCCATGGCGAAGAGGCCGATGAAGCCGACGGCGTAGAGCATGGGCGTGGCCCATATGACGTTGCCGCGGTAGAGCGTGCCCACCCAGTTCATAATCTTGATGGCGCTGGGCACGGCCACGAGCATGGTGAGGAACGAGAAGACGAGGCCGGAGTACATGCCCTGGCCGCTGACGTACATGTGGTGGCCCCACACGAGGAAGCCAAGGATGGCGATGGCCACGCTCGAGAAGGCGATGAACGTGTAGCCGAAGATGCGGTTGCGCGAGAAGCACGCGATGACTTCGGAGATGACGCCAAAGCCCGGCAGAATCATGATGTACACGGCAGGGTGCGAGTAGAACCAGAACAGGTGCTGGAAGAGAATCGGGTCGCCGCCGAGGGCGGGGTCGAAGATGCCGACGCCCCAGATGCGCTCGATGCCGACGAGGAAGATGGCGATGGCGAGCACCGGCGTACCCAGGATCTGGATGATGCTGGTGGCGTACATCGCCCACAGGAAGAGCGGCATACGGAACCAGGTCAGGCCCGGGCAGCGCATCTTGTGAATGGTGACCAGGAAGTTGAGCCCGGTGAGGATGGACGAGAAGCCGGTGATGAAAACGGTGAGCGCGGCGAGGAAGACGCCGGTGTTGGCGTATTCGGCGCTCAGCGGGGTGTAGAAGGTCCAGCCGGTATCGAGGCCGCCCGTGGCCGCGATGATGACGGCCAGCGTGCCGCCCACCATGTAGATGTACCAGCTGGCGAGGTTCAACCGGGGAAAGGCCACATCTTTCGCACCAATCATGAGCGGAATAAAGAAGTTGCCCATGACCGCGGGAATGGACGGCACGAGGAAGAAGAAGATCATGATCACGCCGTGCAACGTGAAGAGGCGGTTGTACGCGTCAGCACCCAGCAGGTCGCCTTCGGGCGTCATCAGCTCGAGGCGGAAGATCGCGGCGAAGAGGCCACCCACCAGGAAAAATACGCTGATGCTCGCCAGATACAAGATGGCGATGCGCTTGTGGTCGAGCGAGAGCAACCACGACGAGATGGTATAGCTCCAATTCAGATAGTTCTCTTTGGGCCAAGCGGTGCCGCTGTCGGGCACGGGATGTCCGGCAACTGTAGCCATGCGCAACTTCCTCGCGTTGGGTTAGGACGCGTCGCCAAGCGACTTGATGTAAGCGACCAGGTTTAACAAATCTCTATCGCTGAGCTGGCCCGCGTAGCTGGGCATCAGCGGTGCATACCCCGCCACCAGGTCGGCAGCCGGGTTGAGTATCGAATTGCGGATGTAGTCTTCGTCGGCGGTCACGGTATCGCCACTGGTCAATTCCACTTCGGAACCGAACAGGTTGTCGAGTGCGGGGCCGCGCTGATTGTCGCCCGCCTGGTGGCAGGTCACGCAGCCCATGCTGGTGAACAACTGTGCGCCGGCGTCGGCCGGGCTGACGGTGCCCGCGCTGCCTTCGAGCCACTGGACGTATTCTTCCGGCTCGAGCACGGTTACGGTGCCGCCCATGGTGCTGTGCTCCGTGCCGCAGTATTCGGCGCAGAACAGGTTGAACGTGCCGGTCTTGGTAGCTTCGAACCACATATTGGTGTAGCGGCCGGGCAGCACGTCCTGCTTGAGACGGAACTCGGGGATGAAGAAGCTGTGGATGACGTCTTGCGAGGTCATGGTCAGCTTGACGGGGCGGCCCTTGGGCACGGTCAACTCGTTGACCTCGCGCTTGCCATTGGGGTGCTGCACCTTCCACATCCACTGTTTGCCGATGACGTCAATATCCAGTGTGCTGTCCGGCACGTTGTAGGCATCGTAATAGAGTACGGCGCCCCAGGCGAAGATGCCCATGGCGATGACGGTCAGCAGCGCCGCGTAGCCCAGCTCGAGTTTCAGACTCTCGGGATGATATGAGCGGCGGCCATCGTAGCGCTGGCCGTAGATGAAGCCGAACGCAATAAGCATCACCGTGACGAGGATGCAGAAGCCCAGCGTGAGCGCCGTAAGCGCCCAGAAGAGCGGGTCGACGCGCTCGGCGAAGGTCGAGGCCTGTTCAGGCAACAGTGGAAAATCAAACATCGCTATACCACTACCTCTTGCTAGGAAGCTTGATGTTACGAACCGTGCGGATGCGGCACCGCACCGGTGTCTTGCGAATCAGTGGGCGGCCTGCTGCCACCGGCGGCGTCTGGGCCGCTTTCCCGGTTTTGCCGGTGTTCGCGCCAGAGGCTGATGCCGATGTAGAGCGCCAGCATGATAACCAGAACCGTGCCGATGACGCGCATGGTGCCGACGATGTACCAGCCATAGGTGCCCGATGCCGGGTCGTAGGCGTAGCACAACAGCACCAACTGGTCGACCAGCGAACCGACCTTGCCCTCGCCGGCGTCGGTCAGGGCCAGCTCGACTTGCCGGGGCAGATACTTGAGCCCCAGCAGATAGCTGCTGACCACGCCGCTGGGCGTGAGAAACATGATGCCGCTGGCGTGGGCGTACTCGTCTATCTTCGGGTCGTAGGCATAGCGGTAGCCCACGGCGTTGGCCAGCGTGCGGATGTTGTCTTCGTCGCCGGTGAGGAAGTGCCAGCCCGTGGTGGCGCCGTCCCGCCCCGTCAGGGCGACGTAGTTCTTCTTCTTCTCGGTGGCCAACTCGGGCGTTTCTTCGTGGTCGATGCTGACGCTGATAACGTCGTAGTCTTCACCGACTTCAAAGTCGTTGGCTTCGGCGCTGACCACGGCGGCCACATCGTTCATGATTTCACCGCACAGTTGCGGGCACTCGTAATAAACGAGGTTGAGCAGGACCGGCTTGCGCCCGTCGAAGTAGTCGCTCAACTGCACGGTTTCGCCCTGCTCGTTCTTGAACGTGAGGTCGAGCGGCACCTGCGCATCGAGCTTCTGCTCGATCTTGATGTCGGTGAACTGCTCGGATGGGTTGGGCCCGCGCATGCTGATGGGGTCCAGTTCGACCCGCTGCGACTGCGACGGGGCGTTGCCCATCTGCGCCGCGGCCATGCCGGCGCTCAGCACCAATGCGAGCGCCGTAGTCAGCGTTACTGTCTGTGACCTGCGGAAATTCAAAATTCCTCCTTAGCCGTCGCTCTCGGCCGCTTCGCCTTCGGGCGCGGGCGCCTGCTGCCGGTACGGCACCGTGCCGTCGGCGACCAGGCCGATGGCTTTGTCTATGGGGACATGGACACGGCGCATGCCCTCGGACTCGCTTACCCAGCCGTACGCTTCGAGCTGTGCCTGGGCGGCATTTTCGATGTGGATACGGTTGGTGCCAATGTCTTCCATACCCTGTAAACGCGGCAGACCGGCTGGCACTTCCTGGGAATCGGGAGTATCCAGAGGCGTGGACTGCACCACGGTGGCAAAGCCGCGCGCTTCGAAGGCACGCATGACCGCCACGATGGTGGCGATGCCGATTATGATACTGATGAATACGCTGGCGAGGATGATCCAGACCAGTCGCGGGCTGATATCCGATACTTCATAGCCGGTATTGAGGCTGTCTTTATGCATGTTGGTGGGTTCCCTCTTCGGCGAACTTGGCGTTGGCTATGGGGTCCTGGCGCGGCACCAGCGGGCGCTTGCCCAACTCGCCGAGGAAGGCCCACAGCGTCAGGCCGCCAATGCCCACCACTGCCGTGAGAATGAAGGCGGCATGGTAGAGATTGACCCAGACGCCGGCGTCGGCGCGGTTGGGTTCGAACGAGGGCGCGATGACCCAGTATACATCGACCACGCGCACCGCCAGCACCCAGTAGCAGATGGTGCGCAGGGTGGCGGGGCGCTTCTTGGTCTGCCGGAACAGCAGCACGAGCATCGGCACCAGGAAGTGAAAGAGCATGAGCGATGCGGTGATGACGTTGAGGATGTCGCCTTCGCGGTTCAGGTAGTAGCCAATCTCTTCGGGCACGTTGCCCGACCAGATGATGAGGAACTGCGAGAAGCTGATGTACGTCCACAGGATGACGAAGGCGAGCAGGAAGTTGCCCAGGTTGTGGTAGTGGTGCATCTTCAGGTGGCGCGCAATCTCGGGCTCGTCCTTCAGATAGGTCAGCGTGATGATGCCGAGCGCCATCATGGTGAGGCCGAAACTGATCGCCCAGTGCACGCCGTAGATGGTGCTGAACCACTCGGGCTCGAGCGACATGCCCCAGTCGGTGCTGGCGAAGGTGACGGTCAGAATGAAGAGGATGATGCCGACGGGCGCCATCCGGCGCAGCGCGACGGCGGTCATCGGGTTGCCGGTCTCATCGAGTTGCACGGACCAGCGGTTGAACAGCCACACCAGCGCCATCCAGATAACGAAGTAGATGGCAAAGCGGATGAGGAAGAACTCGAGGTTGAGGTAGAGCAGTTTCTCGCCGACGATGGGCCACTGCGCGATGTAGGCGTTGTCGAGCCAGGGGAAGAGCAGGTAGACCCCGCCGATAATGATGGCGATGCCCAGGGCGAGGAAGAGCCAGAGCGTGCGCGTGGCGGCTTCGAAGATCCGCTGACCCATGATGAGCCAGGTGCCGCCGGCGGTGTGGCGAATCATGACGAGTCCCAGCGCACCCAGCGGCACGCCCAGCCAGAGCACATAGCTGACGAGCATGGACTGGAAGAACAGGTCGAAGCCGCCCAGGAATACGCCGGGAATGGTGAGCGCGATGCAGGCGCGGCCCAGGATGAGGGCGCGCCCGCGCAAGCGGCCGATGGCGTCGCGTGTGGATTGCTGAAGATCTGCCTGCGGTGCTGCCATGGTCTGCTCTCCCCTACTCCGCTTCCACGGCCGGCGCGGCGTCGCGCTCGGTGGGCGCTTCGAGCGCGGCCATAATTTCATCGCTTGCCTCGGCCGGCAAGGCGTCGATGTCTACGTTCTGGCTGGCCTGCAGCGCGCGGATATAGGCCACGATGGCCCAGCGGTCTTCCGGGCGCACGCGCGATGCATAGGAATACATGCGGCCGAAGCCGTTGGTGATGACATCGAAGAAGTAGCCGTCGGTCTCTTCGCGCAGGCGGTCGATGTGGAACGAGGTCGGGTTTGGCATGCCGCGCGAGACGATGTAACCGTTGGCGGCGCCGTCGACATTGTGGCAGGGCGTACACGTGATGGCGTAGCGCTGCTGGCCCCGCGCAATCAGTTCGCGCGTGACCGGGAAGTAGTTCTCTTCCATGAAGGTGCCGTCTTCGTTGCGGCCGGTCCAGAAGCGCTCGTCGGAAAAGCGCGGCACCTCGCTGGTCCCGCTCAGTTCGGCGTAGACCGGCGCCCACCATTCACGCCGTGCACCGGCATAGCTGACCGTGCCCTCGACCGGCGTGCGCGAGGCCATGCCGTTGTCGAAAAGTTCGCTGTGCTCCAGCGCCTCGTAGCGGGGCTGGTTCCACATGTCCTGGTGGCAGCCGGCCAGCAAGAGCATGGCGGCGGCCAGCAGGCCGGCGTTTCGTTGTGTACTGAACTTCTTCACGCTGTATTCCGTTTCGTGGTCGGACGGTGGCGCGGGGCCACGGCGCCCTGCCCTATTCGTAGACCAGCGACACCTCGATCGGGCTGGTGCCCTCGAGGAATGCGCGGGTCTTGGCTTCATGGTACTGGCCGTCTTCCGCTTCGATGCACAGGAAGAAGCGGTCGGTGCTGGCGCGCTCGAAGCGCTTGGCATTGAAGATGGGGTGATACGGCTGGGGCAGCCCGTTGAGCGCGAGCATGCTGCCGAGGCAGGCGAAGGCGGCAAACAGGATCATCAGTTCGAAGGTGATCGGGATAAACGATGGCCAACTGAGAAAGGGCTTGCCGCCCACATTGATCGGGTAGTGGATGACCGAGGCGTAGTACTCCATGGCGAAGCCGGCGATGGCGCCGGTGACCCCGCCGAGAAACACGGCACTCGGCACGCGGGTCGGGCCCAGGTGCAGCGCCTCGGACATCGCCTCGATGGGAAACGGGGAGTAGCCGTCCATCTTGCGGTAGCCCGCGGCGTAGGCCTGCTTGGTGGCCTCGACCAATTGTTCCGGTTCTTCGTACTCGGCAATCATGCCGTGCAGCACCGGCTCGTCGGTTTTGTGTGCGTCGCTCATGATACGTCTACGGCTCCGTTAGTGCGCCGACTGGTGCTTCAGATGGTGGTGCAGGTGGCGCAATTCGAAGATCGAGATCATCGGCAGGAAGCGGATGAACAGCGCCAGCAGCACCAGGAACTGACCAATGGTGCCGATGTAGGCGGCCCAGTCGAAGAGGGTCGGCACGTAGTTGCCCCAGGCCGAAGGCATGTAGTCGCGTTCGAGCGTGGTGACGACGATGACGTAGCGCTCGAGCCACATGCCGATATTGACGATGATTGAGAGGATGAACAGCGCGATGATGTTGGTGCGGATGGCGCGGAACCACAGGAACTGGGGTGCCACCATATTGCAGAGGAGCAGGGCCGCGTAGAAGGGGCCGGCCGCGCCGAACATGCGGTTCCACATCATGTACTGCTCGTACTCGTTGCCGCTGTACCACGCGTAGAAGGCTTCGGTGGCATAGCCGTAGACCACGATCAGGCTGGTCGCCAGGGTGATCTTGGCCATGTTGTCGAGGTGGCGCATGGTGATGAAGTCTTCGAGCTTGTAGGCGGCGCGCACGATAATCATGAGCGTGAGCACCATGGCGAAGCCCGAGTAGATGGCGCCCGCCACGAAGTAGGGCGGGAACACGGTGGCGCGCCAGCCGGGGATCACCGACACGGCGAAGTCGAGCGACACCACGCTGTGCACCGAGACAACGAGCGGCGTGCTGAGGCCGGCGAAGAGCAGGTAGGCCATTTCGTAGCGGTGCCAGTGCCGGGCGCTGCCGCGCCAGCCCATGGACAAGATGCCGTAGACGGTCTTCATGATGCCCTTGCCCGCGCGGTCGCGCAGGGTGGCGAGGTCGGGGATGAGCCCGGTGAACCAGAAGAGCGCGGAAACGAGCAGGTAGGTGGTGATGGCGAACACGTCCCACAGCAGGGGGCTGCGGAACTGCGGCCACATGGCCAGCGTATTGGGATAGGGCAGAATGAAATAGATGACCCAGGGGCGGCCGACGTGCAGGAGCGGAAAGACGCCGGCGCTGGCCACGGCAAACAGGGTCATGGCTTCTGCGAAGCGGTTGATGGCGGTGCGCCAGTTCTGCTGAAAGAGGAGCAGAATGGCGGAGATGAGCGTGCCGGCGTGGCCGATGCCAATCCACCAGACGAGGTTCACAATGGCGAAACCCCAGCCGACGGGATTGTTGACGCCCCAGATGCCGAGGCCGACCCAGAACAGATAGATGGTCGAGAGGCCGAGCACCGTAGCGCCGGCGCCGCCCATGTGGAACATGGCGTGCCAGGCGAGGGGATGCGGCTTCTCGAGCACCACATCGCTGACCCCGGCGGTGAGGCTCTCGTAGGTGTGGCCGGGCTGAAGGACCGGGGCCACCGGCTGCAGGCTTGGATGAAGACTCTTACTTTCCATGAAGGCGTAACCTCAAAACACCGGGCTTAGGCGGTGGCGTCCTCGTGACTGTGCTGCTTGTCCTGGGCATCGCCGTGCCCGTCTTTGCCGCCGTGCGCGTCTTCCTTGTATTGGCCACCCCACACGTACACGTAGTCGGCCGCGCCGCCGAGGTCCGGCGAGTAATTGCGCAGGCCGGCCAGGTGCATGGTGCGCGGGCGCGTGCCAATCTCGGCGATAAGGCCGTAGGCGCGCGGATTCTGGTGGCCCTGCGACACGGCACTGTCGGGGTCGTTCAGGTCGCCGAACTCGATGGCGCCGGCCGGGCACGCCACCTGGCAGGCGGTGCGCACTTCGCCGTCGCGGATGCGGCGGTTCTCGACCTTGGCATCGATGCGGGCCTCGTTGATGCGCTGCACGCAGTAGGTGCACTTCTCCATCACGCCGCGCGAGCGCACGGTCACATTGGGGTTGCGCATCAGCTTCAGCTCGGGCGCGTCTTGCCCCTCGCGAATCTGGTAGTGGAAGAAGTTGAAGCGGCGCACCTTGTAGGGGCAGTTGTTCGCGCAGTAGCGCGTGCCGATGCACCGGTTGTACACCATGGTGTTCAGGCCCTCCTTGCTGTGCACGGTCGCCGCCACGGGGCACACCGGCTCGCAGGGGGCATTTTCGCAGTGCACGCAGGCCACCGGCATATGCACGGCCTCGGGCGCGTCGTATTCGCCGCGGTAGTAGCGGTCGATGCGAATCCAGTGCATCTCGCGGCCGACCCGCACATCGGACTTGCCCACGATCGGAATGTTGTTCTCCGACTGGCAGGCGGTCACGCAGGCGTTACAGCCGGTGCAGCGCGACAGGTCGATGGTCATCGCCCAGCGGTAGCCATCCCACTCGTGGTCCGAGGGGTAATACAGCGAGAAGTCTTCGTCGGGCGCGTGGTGGCCCATGTGTTTGGCGAAGTCCGGGTGCTCGTTGAAGTAGTTCACCGTAGCTTCGCGGAAGAGGTGGCGCTTTTCGGCGCGGTCGCTCATGGCTTCGATTTCGAAGTGCAGCTCGGTCGTCGCCAGCGGATAGCGCTTGTTCAGCTTTTCGAGGCTGGCGTTGCGCCCGTAGTTGGGGGTCTCGCTCGTGCGCAGGACGTAGGCGCTGAAGCCGTGGCCGTTGCCCACGGTGCCGGCGCGTTCGCGGCCGTAGCCCAGGTGCACCGTCACGCTGTGGTCGGGGTGGCCATGCCATACCATCACCGGCCC
>CAYMLC010000041.1:10203-12898 GCA_964390765.1 uncultured Nitrospirales bacterium | reverse complement strand
CCTGTGTTGTCGTCACGTTCGGCCTGCTCATCCACTTCACGCAGAAGCTGGGCGCCTTCCTGCGCCGCGAAAACCGCCGCCGCGCCCAGGCCAGCGCCGAGACCGCGCCCGCCGAGGCCGCCGCAGCCACCGCCACGGGCAACGGTCACAAGGCACGCAAGCCGGCCAAGGTGCCCGCCGGCGTGTCGGCCCTGCTGATTGCGCTGGGCGCAGGCCTCATCGCGTGGCCGGCGCAAGCGCAGGAGCAGGAGGAGACCACGCGCACTGGGACCCCCGCGTGGACGGAAGCGCAGGTCGAGACCTTCGCCAAGATTCCCGTGCAGGACGGTGGCCGCGTGAAGCCGATGGATACCTTCGCGCGCTTCTCGCTCCTGTCGATGAACGGCAGCTGGACCTTTCGCCCGGCCGACGGCGGCGAAAAGATGGACGCGATGCACTGGCTGATGAACGTCATGTTCTATCCGGAGGTTGCGCGCGACTACGCGTGCTTCATCGTGGACGACGTGGCCGTGGTAGAAAGCGCGGGCATCGCGGGCCATGAGGACCGGCGCGACCGCTACAGCTACAACGAACTGGTGCAGGGCCGCGAGCAGCTGTTCAGCCTGGCGCAGACCTATCAGCAGAAAGAGGCGAGCGACCGCGCGCCGGTCGAGCAACAGATCATCGACCTGGCGGGCAACATGCTGCAGTTCGAGTTGCTGTCGCATTTCCTCGACTTTGCACGCGCGCGCTTGGAAGCCCCGGCCGACACGAAGCTGGCGGCGGCCTTTCCGGAAGAAGAAGGCGTGCGCCTGAGTGTGGCGCTCAACCGCATTCCGGAGGTGCTGAAGGCCTTGCGCGCCAATCGCGAGAAGATGACCGAGGATGTGCTGAACGCCGAAGTGCGCGCCGTCGCACAGATGTTCGACCAGGCGCGGCAGGTGTCTTTCGGTGCGCAGGGCGTGGCCATGCTGCCCAATCTGGAGGAGGGCGAGAAAGAGTGGCTGACCCCGCACGAGGTGGTGAAGCAGGCGCTCGACCTGGAGCAGCCGCAACTGGACAAGGTGCCCTGGGTGGCGCAACTGGAGGAGTTGCAGCAGAACCGTGAGGCCGCGCTGGCGGCATATCGCGCGGTCAACGAGACCCAGTTGGCCGAGTTGAACAACGCTTTCACCGGCACGCTGGATGAACTGCACACCGCCTTGGCCGATACCGCCGCGCAGCGCGGTGAATACGAGAAGATTCCGCTCGAGTACTTCTTCTACCAGAGCAACATTCTGTTCTACAGCCAGTGGCTCTTTGTGCTGAGCTTCCTCGTGGTGGCGGCCACCTGGCTCGCACCGCGCAGCAAGGCGCTGTACGGCGCATCGAATGTATCCGTCATCATCCCGCTGGTGCTGCTGTGCATCGGCATCACCATCCGCTGCATCATCCGCGAGCGGCCGCCGGTATCGACACTCTACGAGACGCTGCTGTTCATCACCGCGTGCTGCGTGGTGCTCGGCCTGTTCATGGAATACATGAACCGCCAGCGTATCGGCGTGGCCACGGCCAGTTTCCTGGGCGCCTTCGGCATGTTCCTCGCCTTCCGCTACGAAGCGAAGGAAGGCGTCGACACCATGCCCCAGCTCATCGCCGTGCTCGACACGAACTTCTGGCTGACCACGCACGTGCTGACCGTGACCATTGGCTATGCGGCCGGCCTGCTGGCCGGGGCCCTGGCGCACATCTACATCTTCGGGAAGTTGTTCAAGTGGCGCGCAGAGGACAAGGACTTCTACAAGTCGCTCACGCGCATGGTCTACGGTGTGCTCTGCTTCGGCATCCTTTTCAGCGTGGTGGGCACCGTGCTCGGCGGCATCTGGGCCAACGACAGCTGGGGCCGCTTCTGGGGCTGGGACCCCAAGGAGAACGGCGCCCTGATGATTGTCCTGTGGGGCCTCATCATCCTGCATGCGCGCATGGGCGGCTACATCCGTGACCTCGGCATCAATGCGGGGTCCGTGGTACTGGGCATGATTGTCGCCTTCTCCTGGTGGGGCGTAAACCTGCTGGGCGTGGGCCTGCACAGCTACGGCTTCACCGATGGCATCTGGTCGGCGCTGATCATGTACTGGACCTCCCAGACGGCGGTGCTTATGGTGGCGCTATGGGTGTTCCTCCGCGAGTTCGACGAGCGCCGCGTGCGCAAGCAGGCCAAGGCCGCCCGGCAGAATGTGCCCGCCGGCCGGCCCGCCACGGGAGCATCCTAGTTTCGCAATCCGATTGCGGCGGTGCGCATGGATAAGGCCCGTGCGCGCCGCCGGCGTCTGGCCGGTGTCCTGGGCGTCGTGCTCCTCGGCGTGGGCGCCGCCGCACTGCTGCTCCCCGCCAATGGCATAGGCCTGCAGCCGGCACTCAATTACCTCTTGCGCGACACCGGCTATGCCGTCGCCGTATCCGGCGGGCGGCTGATGCCCTGGTCCTTCGAGGCAGCGGCGCTGCGCGTGGGCGTTTCCGGGGCCGATGCGGCCGGCGCCGGTGCGCGGCCGCTGTTGGCGGTCGAGCGACTGCGCCTCGCATGGGAGCAGCGCGACGCGCGCCTTGCCCTTGAACAGGTGCACGCAGCCACGGTTGCGCTGGATATCGACCTGGCCAGTTTGCCCGCTGGCGACGGCACCCAGGCGGCCTGGACGCTGGACGACCTGCGCACCCTGATGGAGCGCGCGCCGCATAC
>CAYMLC010000041.1:9548-10193 GCA_964390765.1 uncultured Nitrospirales bacterium | reverse complement strand
ATACCGTGGCCATCGACCGGGTGACCGCGGCCCTGCGCGAAGGCGATACGCCGCTGCTGGCCCTGCGCGACTTCACGCTCGACGGCGAGGGTGGCACGGCGCGCGAACGGCCGGCCGCAGAAGGCGGCGCACTGACGCAGTGGCTGCAATTGCGGCTGGTGCCCAATACGCACGGCGGCACGCAGTTGCCAGCCTTTCACCTGAACTACAGCGAGAGCACCCAGGCGGGGCCTACGCTCACGGCGGGCGGCACACTGGTGCTGGACGGGCAAGACCGGCTCGACCTCGAGCAGGCGGCCGTGGTCCAAGAAGCCGGCGCGCTCGTGCTGACCATAGACGACGGCTTCCTGAAGCCGGGCGACACCGTCGCGGGCGCACTCACGCGTGCCGAATTGCCGATGACGTTTGACGTACTCGAAATCGCCACGCTGCGCTACCGCGGCGCGCCGCTGTGGCCCATGCTCGCCCGCGATGCGCCCCTGCCGCCCGAGGCGCTCGATGCCCACGCGACCGGCTTGCGGCTCGGGCCGGCCGATGCACCGTGGTTTACCGGCGATGTGGACCTCGCACGCACCGGCGACGCCGCCTGGCCCTATACCCTCTCGGCGCGCATCGAGGCGGCACAGGTACCCAATCCGATCACGC
>CAYMLC010000041.1:0-9538 GCA_964390765.1 uncultured Nitrospirales bacterium | reverse complement strand
CCTTCGCTGCACCCAACGGCTCCCTGCAAACGGCAGGCACAGCCACCACCACCCTGCCCGCATACGACTGGGCCGCGCGGCCGCGTGCGGCGTGGCTCGCGCATCTCGCGTTCGATGCTTCGCTCGAGGATGTGCCCGGCAGCTTGCTCGACGCCGCCACGACACGCTACGCCGACTATCCGCTGCCGCCGGCCCTGCGCGCGGGCCAGTGGTCGGCACACGGCACAGCCACGCCCACCGGCGATGCGGTGACGCTCGACATCACGGCGGCCGCCCCGGACCTAGCCACGTTCACGGCACGCGGCACCCTGGGCACGAGCGCCTACGACGGGCAGCTGCACGTGGCACTCGACGGTGCGGGCATGGCCACCAGCGAGCAGCTCACCTACGCAGACGGCGTGCTCGCGGGCGCGTTCGACCTTGAAGCCGTGCGGCCGCAAGTCTGGCTGGAGCGCTTGCTCGACAACGCCGGACTCGAGGGGCTCGACACGGTGCTGAGCGGCACGGCCGATGTAACCTACGACGGCACGACCACCGCCGCTTTTGATGTGACCCTCCCCGAACTCGCATACCCCGTGCTGCCCGCGCCCCTGCGCGGCCCCATTGCCGCCGCGGGACGTGCGCGCATCGGTGATGTGATAACGCTTGCACGGCTCGACACCACGCTGCCCCAGCTCGGTGCCTGGACCCTGCGCGACGCCACCCTCGACCCCACGGCCGCCACCCTGCGCGGCCAGGCCGAGGGCGTGCTGGACCTGCAGGCAAGCACCACCTGGGCCGGTATCTCGGGCGGCTTCGGCGAGCTGTCGGTCTCGGGTCCTTTCACATGGTCCGGCACGACGCTCAGCGGTACGCTTCGGTTCGCGGGCGAGAACGTCGGCTACCAGGCCTACGCGTCGCCCTATGGCGAACCCGTGACGCTCGAAGGCGGCACCCGCATCGATTTTGCAACCGGGCAGATCGGCCTCGACCAGGCCACGCTGCGTATCGGCGATGGCACAACCGCGACCACGCGCGCGCTGCGTATCGACGGCTACGCGCCGCTTATTGCCGAGGGCGACTTCGCCATGACCACCGACCTGCTGCCGCTCGTGGCGCTGGGCTGGCTGCGCACGGCCACGGGCAAGGCGGCGGTATCCGGCAAGTTTGCCTACGACGACGCTGGCCGGCGCACCTTCACCATCGAGCAACTGCGGGGTGCGCTGGCGGGCCTGGTGCTAAGTGGCAGTGCGGCCGCGTTTGAAGACCTGCGCTTCGACGGCAACCTGCACTTCGATGGTACGGCCTTCGACGGTACCGCCACCCTGACCGCCGCATCCTTTAGCGCGGGCGGCGCCGAGGCCGCTGCGCTCGACCTGCCGCTGCATGCCCGGGCCGACACCGTGCAAGTGGATGATGGCCACTTCACGGTCTTCGACGGCGCCGTGACGCTGCACGGGCTGTGGCGGCCCCTGGCCGAAGGCGTGCCGTTGACCATCGACACGCGCCTCGAGAACATTGATCTGGCCCGCGTGACTGAAGAAATCGAGCCGCCCGGCGTCCGTATGACAGGGCGCGCCAACGGCACCGCGCGCATGACCATGGCCGGCGGCGAGTTGGTGGGCTTCGAGGCGCGGCTGCGCGCCGGCGACGACTTCACGCTCAATCGCGACATGGTGGCCCAGGCACTGGCCGGGCAGGACTTCAGCGAGGTCACCGGCGGCCGGACGCTGCAGGGCATCCTGGAGGACGTCTTGGGCGAGGCGCCCCAGCGCGCGTTCGATTCGGCGATGTTGACGGTACGATTACAAGACGGTGCCCTGGTGGGTGAGGCTGTGCTCGACAGCCGGGCACTCGCCATTACTGTGGACATCAACGCGGACCCGCGTGTGGTACGCGAAGCCTTGCGCCAACAACAGCGTGCGGCGCTAAACTAACCGCTGCCCGCCCGTGCGGGTACAACCTCAGTGGGAGCAGAGAATGAAGCGATCCACCCTCTTCCTCGCCGGCGTTCTGGCGCTGGTGGCTGTCGGCTGTGTCATTCGTACGGAGCACAAGATCGACGCACACGTGCAACTCGATGTGCGCTACATCGCCGAGCAGGCCGAGGACGTACTCGATTTCATCGAAGGCAACACCGACGAACTGCCGGCGCTCGACGGCGACCCCGAAGAATCGGGCGCGGCCGCGGCCTGGCTGCGGTTTGCCGTGCAGACCCTCGACCCCATGCCCGCCGCGCATGCGCAGGCGCTCGACACCAATAGCCCGCTCATCCGGCAGATTCTTCAGCAACTGCGCGCGCGCCACGGCGACATTCAGGCGCTCAAGGATAAGGGGTGTCTGGGCGAGACCAACCGCGGATACGTGGCACTGCGCCCGTGCGACACGCTCAATGACGACGAGAAGAACGAAGCGCAGAAGCTGCTGGCCATGGAGAACGAAGACCGCAAGGCACTCTACCGCGAAATTGCGCGCCTCAACGCCGATGCCGGCGCGACCGTAGGCAAGATTGAAGAAATCTATGCGGCGCAGCGGCGCGAGCGTGCGAAGAGCGGCGAGCAGTTCGAATTGCCCCCGGCCGGTCCACAGTTCGACCAGTTCGAGCCGACGGCCCTGTGCCAGCGGCTGGGCGATGACTGCGCGCCGGGCGCCTGGGTGACCGTGCCCTAGCGCTAAACGCTGGCCCCACGTGACGCACGCGCACGGCGGCGGGCCGAATTGCCCGCACGCCTCGCATGGGCTATACTCCCGCGCCGGATGGGCTAAGCGTCTGCCGGGGGCCAGTTTAGGCGTGCCGCCGCTATGCACCCACACGCGCCGGGAGGGGCGATGAAACTGAGCGAAACGCAGGAGGCGCACGTCCGCCGCTACCTCCAGGATGTGGACCACGCGCTGGACGGTAGGCTGCCCGAAGCACGCCGCCGCGAGGCGGTCGACCGGTTGCGCGACCGCATTCATGCAACGCTCGATCAATTGCCCGCAGAGGCGACGGACGAGGAAGCCGTGAAGAACGTGTTGCGCAATCTCGGCACGCCCAGCGCACAGGCCGCCCAGCTGATTGCCCATCATCGCGCACCCGACGCGCGCTTCGTCCCCGATACCCAACGCGCCTTCTGGCTGGGCGTGTGCGCGGGGCTGGCGCGCCGGGTAGCGGTGGCCCCCTGGATGGTGCGCGTGGCGACCGTGGGCCTGACCGTGGTCACCTTTGGGCTGGCGCTGTGGGCCTATGTCGGCGTGTGGGTCGTCATGGTGCTCGGGCTTCAGCCGCAAGAGCGCCCCCCCATCGACTATGCGCGCCTCATCCGCATCGTCGCCATCACCGTTATCGTGGCCACGGCGCTGCACTGGGGCACGGGCCTGCTCCTCCAGGCGCTCGAGTGGGGCTACACCACCGGCCTGCAGCAAGAGCGCCTGCCACAACTGGGCGAGGCCGGCTTCATCCGCTACAGCTTGGGCAGCTACTACTTCTGGGTGCTTGCCTGGGGCCTGCCGCTGTCGGTACTGGCCGGGCTGCCCCTGGCCAACGGCTGGCACTTCAGCCTCAACCGCCTGGTGCAGGCGGGTCTCGCCGTCTATGGCATCTACCTCGCCTATGGCGTGGCGCGCATGTTGGTCGCGCTGCTGCTCCACTTCACCGAGAATTTCGACGAACTGGGTACGGTCCTACCGCTCAGCTGAGTCTCGTCCCGCCGCATGCCCGCCCCAATCCCTTGGGGCACAACTGTCAATAAAATACTATAAAATCCAATATGTAGTCGCAAAATGTTCGCTATGGACTACATCTTGTTGCTTGCCAGCCTACTGTCTGGTACAGTGCAACGACCATGGGTGTCTCGAAGCGCCACCGCACACCACAACCGCCGACACGCCCAGGCCTCTGGGCGCGGCTCGAGCCCGAGCGCCGCTGCGAGATTGGCGGCATTCTCGTGCTGGCCCTCGCCCTTTTCCTTTTCCTGGCCCTCATCACCGACCAGTACGGCCGTGGCGTGGCCCGCCCGCTCGACGCCATCGCCGAGACGCAGAACCTGTTCGGCGTGCCGGGCGCCGTTATCGCGGGGGCGCTGGCCGTGGTGCTGGGCGAGGGCGCGCACGCGGTCTACCTTCTGCTGGCCGTCTGGGGCGTGGGCTTGCTGCGGCGCCGCCCGGTCGACCGCTGGCTCACGCGGGGGCTCGGTGTGGTCGTACTGCTGATTTCGCTGTGCGGCCTCATCCACATCAACGTGGCCGGGTGGTCGGGCACGGCCCAACCCGGCGGCGCCCTGGGCGCCTTCGCGGCCGACAGCCTGTTCGTGCCGGCCTTCGGTTCGATCGGCGCCAATGTGACGGCCCTGACCTTTCTCATCATCGGCATCCTGCTGAGCACGGAATTTCTGCTGGTGCACGGGGTGCTGGCGCTGCACGCGGGCGGCGCACATGTGCTGCGCACGGTTATCCTCGGCACCGAGTCGTTGCGGCGCCTGCAGGCCGAACGGCAGGCGCACACCCGAGAGCAGCGCGCATCGAAATTGAGGGCGCGCGCCAAGGCCAAGCCGCAGCCCGTATTCGACGATGCCGACCGCGAACCGCTGGCGCCGGTTATCGAGGAGGCGCCTGCGCCCGAACCGGAACCGGCCCTGCCCAACTGGGACGAGGCAGAGCAGGAAGAGTTGCCCTTCCTGCCCGGCGGCGAAACGGCAGCCGACGAGGCCGCGGAGGCCGCGGCTGCACTGGCGGAAGCTGGCTCAGACGATGCCTACGACGCGGCCATCGAGGCGGCCTCGGAAGAGGCACCACGCCCGAAACCGCTCGAGCCGCTGCCCACGCGTGCACAACTCGAATTGGAGCCCGAAGCCAGCGCGCCCGCGCGCACGCCCGAACACCGCAAGGTGCGCCGGCGCGTCGAGTCGATTCCCGACGCGCTGCCGGAAAACTTCGAGTATCCGCAGGTCTACACGCCGCCGCCGTACGAGATGCTCGACGTGCCGCGCCACCGCGTGATCAAGAACCTCGACGAGAAACTGCAGCAGATCAGCGAGCATCTGGAAAACACGCTGCGCACCTTCAACATCGAAGCGCGTGTGGTGGACGTGGTGCGCGGCCCGACGATCACGCGCTTCGAGCTGGAACCGGCCACGGGGGTGAAGGTCAGCGCATTCAGCCAGCGGGCAGACGACATTGCGCTGGCGCTCAAGGCACACAGTGTACGCGTGGAAGCACCCATTCCGGGCAAGGGGCGGGTTGGTATCGAAGTGCCCAACTCGCAGCGCGACCAGGTGCTTATCCGAGACATCATCGAATCGTCGCTCTTCCAGCAGCACAAGGGGCCGCTGCCATTGGGCCTGGGCAAAGATATCGCCGGCGACGTGCAGGTGGCCGACCTCTCGCGCATGCCGCACATGCTGGTGGCGGGCGCCACGGGCGCGGGCAAGACCGTGTGTGTGAAAGCGCTGCTGGCGAGCCTGCTGTTCAACAAGCCCCCCTCTGAATTGCAGCTGATGCTGATTGACCCGAAGATGGTCGAACTCTCGATCTTCAACGATATCCCCCACCTCATCACCCCCGTGGTTACCGACCCGAAGAAGGCGGCCACTTCGCTCAACTGGCTCATCAACGAGATGGAAGAGCGCTACCGCCTCTTCGCACATCTGCGCGTGCGCAATATCGAGGTCTACAACGAGAGCGTGGACAACGGCGAGATCGAGGTGGAAGGGGAGAGCGAAGAAGGCGCCGAAGCCACGGAGGGCCGCAACGTCGAGCTGGTGCGCAAGCTGCCCTACATCGTGTGTGTGATCGACGAACTGGCCGACTTGATGATGCTGGCGCGTTCGGAAGTGGAAGGCGCCATCGCGCGGCTGGCCCAGCTCGCGCGGGCGGTGGGCATCCACCTCATCATCGCCACGCAGCGCCCCTCGGTCGACGTGTTGACCGGCGTCATCAAGGCCAACTTCCCCGCGCGCGTCTCGTTCCAGGTGAGTTCGCGCGTCGACTCACGCTGCATTCTGGACGAGATCGGCGCCGAGCGGCTAATTGGCAATGGCGATATGCTGTACCTGCCGGCGGGGCGCGCCAAACCCACGCGCGTGCAGGGCGCCTTCGTAAGCGACGAAGAGATGAATGCACTCATTGCCTATCTCAAGACGCAGGCGCCACCGCAGTACCGCGCCGAGATCGAGAAGTTCGGCAAGGAAGAGAGCCTCGACGAAACGCTGCTGGAAGAGTCCGATCCCCTATTCGACGAGGCGGTGCGCGTTGTGCTAGAAACAGGTCAGGCGAGTATATCCATGGTGCAGCGGCGCCTGCGGGTTGGCTATACTCGGGCTGCGCGGCTGATAGACATGATGGAGTTGAAGGGGATTGTGGGGCCGCATACGGGGTCAAAGGCGCGCGAGATCTTGGTCGACGCGCCGCCGAGTGAAGAGGTGGCATGAGTCGGGGAGGCTTTCCAGGCCAGACGTTGCGGGAGCGTCGTGAAGCCCTGGGCTTGACGCGGCAGGACGTGTATGCGCGCATACGCGTGTCGCCCGAGCACGTGGCGGCGCTCGAAGCGGGAGAGCTCGACGCTTTTCCCGTGCAGACCTATGCCGCCGGCTTCCTGCAAAGCTATTGCCGGCTGTTGGGCCTCGCGCCCGAACCCTACCTCATGGCGCTGCGCAGCGCGCGCCAAGCCGCCAAACCCGCCACCGAACCCACGCCCAAGCCTGTGGCGCGACTGGCCGCCCCGGTGGCCCGAACCCAATGGGAGCGCCCCGCCTGGCTGAACGATGCGATGGCGTGGGCGGCGGTATGCCTGGTGATTGCACTGGGGTGGCTGGCCTACAGCCAGATAATCGACCCGCTGGTCGAGCGGCCCGAGAACGCCGTACAGGCCGCCCCCGAACCGCTGGCGCCCCCCGAGCGCTTCCCCGACGACGACTTCTAGACCGCGCACGTTGTAGGCGGCGCGCACACCGGCGCAAGTGCGCCGGGCGCCCTCTCACACTAGGTTCATTACCTCGCTTCGGTACCGGGCGGGGGTCCCGTGCGTGCACAGCGAAAGCCCACATTATTGAATGCCTGCGCCGGCGGGCTGGCCCCGCGGTAGTGCGTGCTGTAGGCGCTACAATACGCTTCGCTGCAATACCAACTGCCGCCGCGCGCCACGCGGCGCGAACCGGTCGTGGGTCCGGTGGGATTGAAGGTGGGCCCGTCCGCGTAGTAGTCGGCGGCATACCAATCGGCGCACCATTCCCAGACGTTGCCCACCATATCGTGAAGGCCGAGGCCGTTGGCGGGAAAACTGCCACTTGGCGCGGTATACACGTAGCCGTCTTCGGCGGTGTTGCGCTCGGGGAAGCTCCCCTGCCAGATATTCGCCTGCACCAGCGTGACCTCGGGCGCGTCGCGGGGGCCGGCCACCGCCGCCGCATAGTGCGCGCCGGTGCGGCCACGTGCCGCGAACTCCCACTCGGCTTCGGTGGGCAGACGCTTGCCGGCCCAGCGGGCAAAGGCCCGCGCATCCTCCCAACTGACATTGACCACGGGGTGGTCGTCCAGGCCGGCGATGGAGGAATCGGGGCCATTGGGATGGCGCCAGTCCGCACCCGTCACTTGCTCGAAGGCCGTGCTGCCTTCGAGAAAACACCAGGCGTAGCCGTTGCGCTCCGCACTGGTCTCGTAGCCGGTGTCCGCCACGAATGCGGCAAACTCCGCATTGGTTACCTCGTGGCGGTCGAGCCAGAAGCCATCGACCCGCACTTCGCGCACGGGGCCTTCGTCCGCATCGCCCGCCGCATAGCCCTGCTCGAAGGTGCCGCCCGCCACCCACACCATGTCGGTCTGGGGTGGCGCGGGCGCAACGGCTTGGGCATCGGTCGCGCTACAGCCCGCCAGCGTCAGGCCCAATAGCGCGAAGCCGGCAACGATACAGCGAACCATGGTGCAACTCCTTCTCGCGCGATAAAGCACCGGGGACCCCAGCGAACGGGGACCCCGATGCAAAGCATAGCGGACAGCGCTCAGCTCTTCGCGCCACTGCCACCGGCAGCCGGCGCGCACGGATTCGCGGCGCACGGATTCGCCGCACAGGGATTCGCGGCGCAGGGGTTCGGCGCGCAGGGGTTCGGCGCGCAGGGGTTCGGCGCGCAGGGATTCACGGCGCAGGGGTTCGGCGCGCCACCGCCGAAGGACGGCCAGTTGGCCTCGGCATCCGCATAGAAGGCGGCGGGGTCTTCGTTCCACAGCGCGCGGGTGTCGGTGCCGTCGTTAAAGAAGACCAGCAGCGTGTCGTTTTGAATCTTGTAGCTCAGCGGGTCGGCCGGTGCCGTGCTGCCCTTGGCCACCGCATAGGCGCAGTAGCCGCCATAGGCCGGCGCGTACTTGGCAGGCTCCGCCTTGAAGGCCGCTGCATTTGCCGCGCTCGCGAACATGTATGTTGCGCCATTGTGCGAGGCCGTGTATGCGGGCACGCCCTTGGCGGGGCTGCCGCCAAAGTAGCTGACCGGGTCGTAGCCGCCCAGCGCCACGCCCTGGCTGTCAACATTAATGGCGCCCGCCGTGTCCTTCGCCGCACTGCCCGCACAGGGGTTGGCGGCACAGGGGTTGCACGGATTCTTGGCCTCGCTACCTGCACAGGGATTGCACGGGTTGGCCCCGCACGGGTTACACGGGTTGGCTGCTTCGTAGCCGTTCTCGGGCGCAGCGCAACCCGACAGCAGGCCGATGACCAGCAGCAGCGCTGCCGCACTCTGCATTCCGATTCGCATCAAGGCTGAGTTCCCCATCTGATAGTCCTCCGGGTTGTGCGGTTGTTTGACACTGCATTGCATTCAGCGAGAGGCAGTAAGCGTGTGCGCGACCGGCCACAAATACGCCGGCTTCACCACGTGCGCGGCATTGCGCCCGGCGCGCATGCGGGCAATCAAGCCGCGCGCGGACTAACGGCAGTACGGTTGGATGTCGGCGGACGGATACACGCGGTGCCCCCGCACCCGCTACGCGCAATCGGAATATCGCGCCGGTGGACAGGCCACGGTGGTATGAGCCGAAGCGGCGCTGCAGGTCGCGCGCGACGGCACGCAGCAACTGCGGGTCGTCGTCGACCGAAAAGACAACCGGCTTTCCTATGTACTGCCCTCAGGAAGTGGCGCGGTCGCGCCCCGGCGATATATGTACGCGTTCGAGCAGCGTCTCCGCCAGCGAGCCCACGCGGTTCGACCAGATCTCCCACTCCGCGTAGGCGCGGCGCAGCGCCTCGTCGAGCTGGCTGTTCTCAAACGAAGCGGGCTTTCGTTCGCGCGTGATGAGGCCGCCATAGACCGCGAGCGTCTTGCGCGCGGTAGCGCTCAAGCTGTGCTGGCGCACGGTGGCGGCCAGCGCACCTTGCAGTGCTTCGCGGTGCGTGAGGGTCCAGCGCAGCGGCTCGACAAAGGCGCTGGCCTGCTCCTCTTCGACCAGGCGGCCCGTGGCCTTGTCCTCCACCACATCTTCGACACCCCGCGCGCGCAACGCCACCACGGGGCACCCCGCCGCCATGGCCTCGATCAGCACCATGCCCTGGGTCTCGCTCTTCGAGGTGAACAGGAACGCGTCCATCGCGGCGTAG
>CAYMLC010000040.1:3454-12958 GCA_964390765.1 uncultured Nitrospirales bacterium | reverse complement strand
CCGCCGGCACATTGCGCTCGGCCCGCCAATAGGCCAGCGGTCCGACACCGCGGCCGCCACGGTCGACCAGGTTGGCCCGGGCAAAGGCGCCGCGCTCGGCATCGGTGGCGCCGGGGGGCGGCGTCTCGGCGGGG
Organism: uncultured Nitrospirales bacterium; assembly: GCA_964390765.1. GTDB lineage: Bacteria > Hydrogenedentota > Hydrogenedentia > Hydrogenedentales > JAGMZX01 > CAYMLC01. Next base: position 12,824 of record CAYMLC010000040.1, on the reverse strand, counting down.
GGCAGCGTGGCGCAACGGGGCAGCGCGAGGGCAACCGCGAGCAACACCGCCACACGGAACCTCCGCTTCACGGCAGCACCTCGACGTGGAAGACCTCGCTGGTCTCGTTGCGCGCCTGGTCCGTTACCGTCAAGGTCACAGGATAGCGCCCCGGCGCTTCGAAGTGATGCTGCAGTTCCTCGTCGCGCGCGCGTTCGCCGTCGCCGAAGTCCCAGTCAACGCGCCGCACGAACTGCTCGGTGCGCGTGTAGGGCACGGCCAGGCCCAGCGGAAAGCGCGTGTTGATGTCGACCGGCAACCGGCCCGCCGGCGCGCGCAGCAGGTCGATGGCGCGATAGGTGCGGGGCTCGCCCGCGCGCACTTGCGCATCGGCCGTCGGCGCCACAATGCGCAGCGGCGTTTCGCCCGCCAGCACATCGCCCAGCGCGGTCATGGTCGCAGCGCCGTTGGCGGGGTCGCAGTAGGCCAGCACGATAGCGTCGGCGCCGCTGAGCCGCGGCAGGTCGCGCGGGTAGCCCACCAGCACCACCACCGTCTGAATGCCCGCGTCGCGCATCGCGCGCAACAGTTCAATCTGCCCTTCGACCTCGGTGCGCGCCCACAGCATCATCACCAGCGTGCGCACGCCGCTGAGGTTGCGCTGCAAGCGCTCGATCTCGAAGCGCTCGATCCGGCCGAGGTGCCGCGCCGTGGCGATGCGCAGTTCGGAGATGGGCTTGATGTGTTCTTCGAGTGCCGCCTGCAATTCCGCTGTGCCCACGCTGCCCGTTATTGCGATGGGCATCGAGATGTCTTCGTCAAGCGGCAACACGTTGCCGTGGTTCTGCACCAGCGTGATGCTGCGCCGCTCGACATCCGCCGCCACGTCGCTCACATCGCGGTGGCGGCCCAGCCGCCCCAGGCTCACTTCATCCTCCGGCGCATTGCCCCCCTGCCGGTGGCGCAGCTTCATCGCGAGAATGCGCGCCGCGCTGGCGTTGATACGCGATTCGTTCAGCCGGCCCGCCTCGACCGCGCCCTCGATCGCGTGCACGGCCTTCGCCACGATGCCGCCGGTCTCGTGCCACCACAACATATCGGCGCCCGCCTCGAGCGATTCAATGGCCGCCGCCACCGGGTCGTGGCGCTCGGCGATGTCGCGCCCGTCGAAGGGGCCCGCCAGCACCACGCCGCGAAAGCCCAGGTCGGCGCGCAGTTGCCCGCCGATGACCTCGGGCGAGAAGCACGCCGTGCGCACCTCGGGCGCGAGCAGCGGCACCAGCGTAGCGCCCACGTGCACCATCTCGACCCCCGCGTCGATGGCGCCGGCAAAGGGCAACAGGTCGCGCTGGGCCAGCAGCGTATTCGGCGTCAGCAGCACGGGCGGGTCGTCGCCGGTGCGGTTGAATTGCCCGCCGGGAAAGCCCACCGGCGCATACAACAATCCGGCACGCGCCAGCTCTTCGGTGAACACGCGGGCGGCGTCGCGCCCGAAGGCCGGGTCACTGCCGAACGTGTAGAGCGTGCCGGGTGCCGCGTCGATGACCGGCGCCAGCGCGAGCGACGGACCCAGGTGAAAGTCGAAGCCCATCGCCTTCATCTGCGCGGCGATACTGCCGGCCACCGCGCGCGTGGCCGCATCGCTGTGTGCGGCGCCCACCGCCAGCGGCGTGGGCACCTGCGGAAAGACACTCGGCGCGCCGCGGTCGCGCTGGGAAAGCGTATACAGATCGCCGCCAACCAGCAGCGGCACCCCCGTCTTCGCTTCCAGTCCGCGCAGCTTACCGATGAAGTGCGTGGCAAAGGCGGGCTGCAGCAACTGGCGGATCAGCACGGCGCCGGGCGGATACTTCTCGAGGTAGGCGAAGTCTTCGGTGCGCGGCTGCCGCTGGCCCGCCACCGTCACCAGCATCAACTGGCCGATGCGCGCGCGCAGGCTCATGCCTTGCAACAGCTGGTCGGCGCGCGCGGCGGGGTCCACATCGGCCGGCGCCGTGGCGCGAGGCGCCGCTTCCTCCTCACCGGTGCGGCTGAAGTCGGGACCGCGGCTGCCGCTGCGCGTGCCCGATTGTGCGGGCGCCCACGCGGCACAGCACACCACGGCGGCGGCACAAAGAAGACAGGCCAGGCGGTTCATGCCGCGCAGGTTAGAAGATTGCCCGCACCCGTGCAATGCACCGCTCACCCCGGGCGGTACCGCGCGAGGAAACTGCGCACGAAGGGCGTCGCCGGCCGCTTGAGGATGGCCTGCGGCGTATCGATCTGCTCGACGCGCCCGTCCTTGATCACGGCGATGCGGTGCGCCAGCTCCAGCGCCTCTTCCTGGTCGTGCGTCACGTAGATGGTGGTCAGCTTCAACTCGCGCTGCAGCTGCGCCAGTTGCGTGCGTGTGGCGTGGCGCAGGGCCGCATCGAGGTTGCTCAGTGGCTCATCCAGCAGCAGCACCGCCGGGCGCACCGCCAAGGCCCGCGCCAGCGCCACGCGCTGTTGCTGGCCGCCACTCAGTTCGGTCACCTTGCGCGCCTGAAAACCCTCGAGCTGCACGTAGCCCAGCGCATCGGCCACCCGCAGCGCGATCTCGCTCTTCGGCCGCTTGCGCGCGCGCAGGCCAAAGGCCACGTTCTCGAACACGTCGAGGTGGGGAAACAGCGCGTAGCTCTGAAAGACCATGGCGGCATTGCGCTGCTCCGGCGGCAGCGCGGTCACGTCGCGTCCGCCGATAAAGATGCGCCCGTGGTCGGGCCGCTCGAGCCCCGCGATGAGCCGCAGCGTCGTCGTCTTGCCACAACCGCTTGGCCCCAGCAACGCGAAGAACTCGCCCTCATCAATCTCGCAGGTGAAGGTCTGCATGCCGCCGCCGCTGCCGTATACGCGGCCCAGCCCATCGCAGTGCACCGTGCTCACGAAGCGTCGTAGACCTCGCGCTCCCAGCGCTCCAGCCAGCCGGGGCACGCCTCGCTGAATGCCGCCCAGTCGATGTCCATCGCATCGATCTGCTGTTGCGTCATCCACGCCGGCAGCGAATCGGGTGCGATGTCGGTGCGCGCGGGCAGCTTGCCGAATTGTTCGGCCTGAAAGATCAGCATCTGGCGGCTCGTCACGAATTCATAGAAGGTCTCGGCCAGCGCCGTCGACCCGCCACCACGGACCAGCGCGATGCAATCGGTGAGCACGGGCGCCTCGGGCGGCACGTGAAAGCCAAATGGAAAACCGTTGAGGTCGCGCTGCATCACGATATCGGGCAACAGCCACACCGAGATGCGCTCCGGGTTCTTCTTCAGGTGGTCGAACAAGAGGCTGGGGCTCGCCGGATAGCTGGCTGTGGCGGCGTGCAGTTCGCGCAGCCAGGCAAGCCCCGCGTCTACATCGGGTGCGCGGCTGATCATCGCACAGAGGAAGGTGCGCATCGTGCCCGATTCGAGCGGCTTGCGCAGCGCGATGCGGCCGCGCCATGGCTCGGCCAGCAACGCGTCCCAGGTCTGCGGCACCTCGCTCGCCGCATAGGCGTTCGTGTTGTAGAGAATCGCGATGGGCGAGCGGTACAGCGCGTACCAGCGATCATCCGGATCGTGGAACGCCTCGGGTACGTGTTCATGCCACGTCGGCCGATACGGCGCGAGCAGGTCTTCCTTCGCCGCCTGCATGAACATCGTGCTCGGTGCCCCCCACCAGACATCCGCCGCGGGCCGCTGGCGCTCGGCGCGGATGCGGCTGAACACGTCCTTCGCACCCATGTCGAAGGCCTGCATGTCGAGGTGTGGGTGCGCGGCTTCGAACTGGGCCTCGGTCTCGCCCAGCATCTCCTGCCCGTGCGGGCTGTAGACAACGACCGGATCGCCCCCGCCACAGCCGGCGCCGACCAGCGCGAGCGCAACCGCGACAATGGAAAACGTGCGCACAGACATGCGTGGGAGTGTAGCGCACGCAAAACGCCCGCGCACACCCGCATAAAAAAAGAACGCCGCGCCTCCCGTGAAGAAGGCGCGGCGTATACAGAACGGTAGGAGCGACTAGAACGGCGTCTCGATTTCGCCGTCGAAGATGCCGACCAGCGTGGCGAAGGCCACCGAGACCGGCGTTTCACCCGGATAGCGGATGAACTCTACGTGGCCGTCCTGGAACAGCACGTTGGCACCACCCGGGATGTGGTTAAAGTCCGACGGGTTGATGTCGATGATGTCCCACATGATGGCGAGTTCGCTCTGTGCCGTGGCACTTGCCGCCGGGTCGTTGATGTTGGTGATCAGGAACCGCTCGATGCCTTCGCGCAGGCGATAGAGCGTTACGTCTTCACCGGTGTCGGCCGTGGTGAACTCGACATCTTCGTCGATTACGTTGGGGTCGCTGCCGGGGGCACCCGCCAGCCCTTCGCCGGCTTCCGTCAGCACGTCATTGAAGGCCAGCAAGACCGACGTATCGACATACGTAATCGCATCATTGAATGTGGGCAGCGTCGTGATCGGCGGATTCTCGTCCGCATTCTCCAGCGTGATGTCCTCAGTGGTCAACGTCCAGCCGAGATAGATGTACGAATCCGCGCCGAACTGACAGGGATCGATGCCGTCCGGTTCGCCGTCGCCATCCTGGTCAAAGCCATACTCTTCAAGCGGCTCGCCCTGGCCCGCATCCGAAGGACACTGCAGGGCCGCCGGGTCCGTCAGATACTCCGGGAAGATGGCCGGACCATCGAAGATGGTGTCGCCCACGCCCACCTCATTGCAGGTCCCGTTCGGGTCCGTGCCGGGAATGGGAGTCCCGTCACCGGTGGCGAACTTGCGAATCGTGGGGAAGCGCTCGCCCTTCGATTCGTTCGAATACATCTTGAACACCAGCCCCATCTGCTTGAGGTTGTTCTGACAGCTCGCACGACGCGCCGCTTCGCGCGCACGGGCCAAGGCCGGCAATAGAATTGCCGCGAGGATGCCGATGATCGCAATCACGACCAGCAGCTCGATGAGTGTGAATCCCTTCTTCATACGCTCCAAGACCTCCTGACCCCGTTTTCCGGGGCATGAATAAGGGCGTGCGAGGACCATTCCCGCACCTTCAAATAAGGGCGTGCGAGGACCATTCCCGCACCTTCAAATAAGGACCTGCGCCGTGTGGTGGGGTTGCCACCGCGACCAGCGCAACGCGACGCGATACCGGCGACCGCAGGCGTTCTTGCCATCGATGGCGTCGCGTCGTTCGTAAGATTAACACGGCCCACAGACTGCGTCAATAGGCCGTGTAAGGAATGGTTACGGCGCCGGTCAAAGGCCATACGCTGACAGGGAGCCGCCTATGCACGCAATACGTAGCGCGCGCAGGCACGGCAGGTCGCAAATGGGCCCCCGGCCAAGGAACCCCACAAACACAACACGCCGCCCCCGGAACAGGGGCGGCGCGCTGCCAAGCAAGTGTCTTGCTGCAAGCGATCAACCATCGGGGAACAGCGCACCAATCAGGTTCGCAACCGTACCCACGACCGGTGCCTCGCCGACGGTCGGGTCGGCTTCGGTCGAGACGTAGCGCAGGAACTCGACGTGGCCATCGAGGAAGAGCACGTTCGAACCGCCCGGAATGTGGTTGTAGAGGATCGGCGTCGTGCCCAGCACGTCGAACATGATGAACACTTCCGACTGGGCCTGCGCACTCGCCGCCGGGTCGTTGATGTTGGTGATCAGGAAACGCTCGATACCTTCGCGCAGCCGGTAGATCGTATCCGTGTTCCCATTGCCCAATGGCGTACCGGTCAGGCCCAGCACCGCCTTGATGGTGTCGTCCACATCGATGTCTTCATCGGCGGCGTTCGGATTTGCCGGTCCAAACGCCCCTTCAAGGGCGGCTACGGAACCAAGCAGTCCAGCAGCGATTTGCGCACTCGAAATCGTATTTGCCGGCACCGGGTCGTCAAGAATACCCAGGGGATTCAGGTTAGCCGCATCGAACGTGGGCTCGGTCGCCTTATCGAATACCCAGCCCAGATAGCTGTAGCTGGTGTCGGCATCCTGCACACCGTCGCCGCCACCTTCGCAGTCGATGGCGAAATCGACCCGGCCAATGTTCTCATTGAAGAAGTCGTCATCCGCGCCGGCATCCGACGGACAGATGAAGATGTTCGGGTCGGCCAGGTACTCGGGGAAAAACGTCTTGGGGTCCGGCGCACCCGCGAAGAGCACCTCGGTATCGCCGGTAAGCGGCAGGGCAGGGTCGTCGCAGTCGACGGTCTCGGCCAGGCGCGCGAGGATCGGCGGATACCGCTCGCCCTTCGATTCGCTTGAGTACATCTTGAACACGAGACCAATTTGCTTGAGGTTGTTCTGGCAGCTTGCCCGGCGCGCCGCCTCGCGCGCGCGCGCCAGTGCCGGCAGCAGAATCGCCGCCAGAATGCCGATGATCGCGATCACGACCAGCAGCTCGATCAGTGTGAAGCCCTTGTTTCTCATGATATTACCTGCCCTCCTTGCCCCAATGAGCGGGGCGTAAATAAGTGCTTGCGAGGCCCAATCTCGCACAGCCTCCAGCCAGGGGCACCACGTTCCAGACACAGGTCTATAGGCTGCACCCATACACGCCATCAACTTCGACGATAGTCGCCATCGATGGCGCTTGGCTTTCTTCAAATTAGCAGAGCACCTCTGAGCCGTCAAGCACCGGCGTGCCCCGCAAACGAATTCTGCTTGATCGTTTTCCGTACGCGTTGGACATGAAGGCAAGAGGGGTGTCTGGGTCGGCCGACCGCGGCATGCGGCCTGAAAACGTGGCGCGCACTCGTTAACCCTATATGCCGTTGAACGTTATCCAGGAGGTTCACACGCCTGCGGCGGGCGCCCATGTGAAGTACGTCGCACATTTCCTGTATACTCTCCGCCGAAGTGTGTCAGTGCCAAGCCAGCCCGAAGTTTGCGGCATTGGTCGATTGGGGATCCCCATGCAAGACAGTACCGTCAATAATGGCCGGCGCAACGCGCGCCCGCGGGCGACCATTCACGACGTAGCGCGTGAGTTGGGCGTGTCGGCGCGCACGGTCAGCCGCATCGTGAACGACCAGCCCGGCGTCAGCGCGCGCACACGTGCCCGCCTTGCGCCGCAAATTGCCGCATTGGGTTATGCGCCGCACGCGGGCGCACGCCGCCTGCGCATGAATTGGCGGGTCGAAGGCATTGGCGTAACAATGGGGGCCGACCCCGCCGCCGTGCCCCTGAGCGATGCGCTGCTGACCTGGTTGTTTCAGGAGCTTTACCAGCACTTCGGTGCGCGCGGCGAGTTCATCAGCTTCGACCTGCACGGCGCGGCGCAGGACGCGGCCCACGACTACGCCCGCGGCCTCTGGCAAGACCGCTTCGGTGCCCTGGTGATCGCCGGCGCCCTGGCCGACGACGACACCACGCTGGCACGTATCCACGCGGCGGGCCATCCCTACGTGGCGCTGTGCCGGCTGTACAGCCAGCCGGACGCCTTTACCGCCACGGTCGATTTCGAACAGGCGGCGTATGAGAGTGTGTCGTTGCTGGCCGCGCGCGGGCACCGGCGCATCGGCATGGTGCGGCCGCTGGCCGGTTATCAACCGGGCACCGAGCGGTTGCGCGGCTATCAACGTGCGCACGAGGCCCTGGGGATGCCCTTCGACGCGGCGCGCGTGGCCTCGGTCGACTTCCACGGCGGCGCGGTATACGAAGCCGCCACGGCACTGCTGGGCGACCCCGCGGTGACCGCTCTGGTCGATGCCAGCGGCCACCAGGACGCGCAACAATTGCGCAACGCGTGCGCGCAAGCGGGCCGGCAAATCGGCCGGGATGTGGATGTGGTGGTGTGGACCTACGACGAGCAGGCGCGCGTGCTGGGCGAAGCGTACGCGCACGTGGCGCTGCCCGTGCGGGCGGCCGCGGTGCAAGGCCTTGCGGGGCTGGCCGCGCGCATGTACGAGAATGTGGCGCAGGCCCCGGTGCTGCTGGCGCCGCGGGTCTTCCAGCCGCCCGCCGGTCCGGAAGTCCACCCCCCACAGCCCGTCTTCAAGGTCGCACCACGCACCTGAGCCCGGCGCCACGCGTGCCGGTCAGGCGGCTGCCGCGCGCTGCAGGCGCGCCTTCGCGGTGTCGAGCAATACGGCGGCAAGGATGACCACACCCAGCGTAACCTGCTGGCCAAAGGTGCCCACGCCGATCCAGTTGAGGCCGCTGTCGAGCGTGGTGACGACAAGCAGCCCGAGCAGTGTGCCGCCGATGCCGCCGCGTCCCCCGCTGAGACTGGTACCGCCGACGACGACCGCGGCGATGACGGCGAGTTCGTCGGTGACGCCGACCTTGGGGCTGCCGGCGCCCAGCCGCGAGGCGAGCAGCAGGCCGGCGAGCGCGGTGAGCACGCCGCCCAGTGCATAGACCGCCACCTTGACCCGCGCCACGGGCACGCCGCTCAGCCGGGCGCTTTCTTCGTTGCCGCCAATCGCGCGCACGTGGCGGCCGAAGCGGGTCTGGTTGAGCAGCACCCAGCCAAAGACCACGACACCGAGGAAGACGAGCACGCTCAGGGGCACCTCGCGGCCGAGGCCGGGCACAGGCACGGTGCCGCGGCCGATGACTTCGAAGGCGGGCGGCATGGGCGAGAGCGCGGTGCCGTCGGTCCAGAGGTTGCCGAGGCCGCGCAGCGAACTCATGAGCGCGAGCGTGGCGATGAAGGGCGGAATGCCGACGAAGGCAACGAGGCTGCCGGCGAACACGCCCGACGCCGCGCCCACGCCCAAGGCGAAGAGGCCGCCCAGCACCACCCACAGCAGCGCGGGCTCGCCGCCCCACAGGACGATGCTGGCACTGGCCACGCCGCACAGGGCCAGGAGCGAACCGACGGACAAGTCGATGCCGCCCGTGATGATGATGAAGGTCATGCCCACGGCCATGACGCCGTAGACCGCCGACTGGTTGAGCACGCCGATAAGCGTGCTGGTGGAAGCGAAACCCGGGGCCCCCTGGCGCACGCCGATCCATTCAAATACCGCCACCTCGACCGCGAGCGCGAGCAGCAGCGGACCCGACGTGAGCGCGGCCCGAAGCAGACGCTGGCGCCACATGGCTCAGGCCGCCTCGTCGGCTGCGCCGCCGGTGGCGAGGCGCATGATGCGGGCCTGGGTGGCTTCGCTGCGCGTCAGCTCGCCCGCCATGCGGCCCTCGTGCATCACCGCGATGCGGTCGCACAGGCCGAGCACTTCCGGCAGTTCGCTCGAGATGATCAAGACCGCGGCACCGCCCTCGACCAGGCTGTTGATCAGTTTGTAGATTTCGACCTTGGCGCCCACATCGACCCCGCGGGTGGGCTCGTCGAAGATGAGCACGCGCGACTGCGTGAACAGCCACTTCGCCAGTACCACCTTCTGCTGGTTGCCGCCGCTCAGGTTGCGCGCCGCCTGCTCGATGCC
>CAYMLC010000040.1:0-3444 GCA_964390765.1 uncultured Nitrospirales bacterium | reverse complement strand
GGCGTCTTGATGCGCAACTCGCCAATATAGCGGTTCGCCGCCGCACGCTCGGGCCCGCGCCGCACAAAGCCGCCGCGCACCAGTGCACCCAGGTTGGCCAGGGTCACGTTCTCGCGCACGCTCATATCCAGCACGAGCCCCTGATTCTTGCGGTCCTCGGTCAGCAGACCGATGCCATGGGCAATGGCGTCGCGCGGGTTGCGCACTTGCACCGGTTGCCCGTGCAGATAGAGCGTGCCCGCCTCGCGCGGGTCGGCCCCGAAGATTGCGCGCGCCACCTCGGTACGGCCGGCACCCACGAGGCCGGTCAGGCCCACGATCTCGGCGGCGCGCAGGCTGAGCGACACCTGCGAAAAGGCGCCGGCGCGGGTGAAACCTTCGACACGCAGCACCTCTTCGCCCGGCTGGGCGGCGTGGCGCGGAAACTCTTCGTCGAGCCGGCGGCCCACCATCATCTGGATGAGGTCTTCACGCGTGACGTCGGACACGGGCCGCGTGGCGATATGGCGGCCGTCGCGCATCACGGTGACCTGTTGACCGACGGCAAAGATTTCCTCGAGCCGGTGCGAGATATAGACCACGGCGAGGCCTTGCCGGCGCAGGGTCTTGACCAGTTCGAAGAGGGCCGCCAGTTCGTGTTCGGTCAAGGTGGCCGACGGCTCGTCCATCACGATGACGCGCGCATCGAAGGCGAGCGCCTTGGCGATTTCGACCATCTGCTGCTGCGCCACGCTGAGCGTGTACACGGGACGGCGCACGTCGAGCGGCGCACCGATGCGCGCCAGCAGCGCCTCGGCATCGGCGTAGAGCTGCCGCCACGCAATAAACGGCGTGCGCCGGTGCGTGGGCGCGTGGCCCAGAAAGATGTTCTCCGCCACCGACAGGTAGGGGCTGAGGTTGAACTCCTGATAGATCATGCTGATGCCGAGGCGCTGCGCGTGCAAGGGCGACGTGATTGCCACCGCTTCTCCATCGAGCACAATCGTGCCGGCGTCCGCGCGCTCGGCCCCGGCCAGTATCTTCGACAGCGTCGACTTGCCCGCGCCGTTCTCGCCGACCAGGCAATGCGCCTCGCCCGGGCGCAGCGCGAGGCGGGCCTCGTCGAGCGCGACCACACCGGGAAAGCGCTTGCAGATGCCGCGCATCTCGAGCACACAGGCGCTCATTCGGCGGCCAGGCTCTCCTGGTCGATCACGCCCACCTCCACGGGCACCGCATCGGGCACGGTCTCGCCCTGCAGGTGTGCATGTACCACGCGAATGGTCTCGGCGCCCACGCGCTCCGGATACTGCACCACGTCGGCCTTGAGCGCAGTGCCCTGCGCAATCGCCTCGCGCGCTTCGGGCGTGCCGTCGAATCCGACAATCACCACCGCGTCGGCGCGGCCGGCGGCCTGTACCGCCGCCAGGGCGCCCAGGGCGGTATCGTCGTTGATGGCGAAGATGCCGTCGAGCTCGGGATTGGCGTAGAGAATATCTTCCGCGGCACGCAGCGACTTGTCGCGCTGTCCTTCGCCCGGCACGCGCGCCACCAGTTCGATGCCGGGAAATTCTTCGAGCACCTCGAGGAAGCCGCGCGTGCGGTCCTGCACGCTGCGCACCTCGGGATGATCGATGATGGCCAGTTGCCCCGCACCACCAATCGCCTCGGCGAGGTAACGCGCCGCCTTCTGGCCACCGGTGTAGTTGTCCGAAGCAATGTGGCTGACCACGGGCGCGTCGTCGGCCGCGATGTCGACCGTGAACACCGGGATCCCGGCGTCGGTGGCGGCGCGCAGGGCCGGCGCAATGCCGCTGGAATCGGCCGGCGCCACGATGAGCGCGGCCGGCCGCTGCGCGATAAAGGTGTCGATCTGGTTGTTCTGCCGGCGCAGGTCGAACTCCGCATACTGCACGCGCAGGCGCAGGCCGCGCGCCTCGGCCTCGGCCTCCATCGCGTCGGTCAGGTCTTGAAAGAACACGTGCGTGGCGGTCAGCAGGGTGGCCGCCACAACCGGCCGGTCGTCTTGCGGTGCGCCGCCGCCACACCCGGCCAGCAGGCCGGCCCCCAGCACCACGGTCAACCCGGCTACGAACACTGAACGCAACATGCCTGCACCCTCCTTTGCCACGGCCATGCTAGTGCGCGGGGCGGCCCTGCGCAAACGCGTAGACGGCGCGCGCCCTTTTTCGCTACAACGCGGACATGAGCGAAGCAACGGCATACCAGACGTGGCCCGTGTTCGATGCGGCGGTGACCAGCGCGGCCCACGTGCTGCCCTGCCTGCCCGAAGCCACCCGGCGGGTGCTCTTGTGCTGGGGCGGCGACCGGGAGGCGGCGGCCACCTTGCGGGCGCGCGGCGGCGAGGTGGCCGGCGTGTGTGCGGCAGACGAAGACGCCTCACACCTGGACGAGGTCGTGCCCGGCCCGCTGGAAGAGGCCGCACCCGCCGGCGCGTACGACGCCCTGATCGCGTTCCGCGCCATCGAGTGGCTGCGTGCGCCCGAGGCAGTGTTCACGCGCTTGTGCAGTTGCCTCAAGCCGGACGGCGTGTTGCTGGCGGTGGTACCCAACGTGCAGCACTACGAGACCGTGGTGGCGCTGGCCAATGGCGCGTGGCCCTTCTTCGACGCCGCTGCGCCGCTGCGCCATCCGCTGCGCTTCTACACCGCGCCCGAACTGGCGGGCTTCGTTGCGGGTATCGGCCTGCGCCTCGAGCACGTGCGGCCGCTCAGCATGACCCCGCGCGACGCCCTGCCGCGCGACGCCAGCGGCTGCATCGAGGTGGGGCGCGTGCGCATCGGCCCGCTCAATCCGCCCGAGTACAACATGTTCCTCACGCAGCAATACGTGGTGCGCGCGCGCCGGCCGGAAATCGCCTAGGCGGCGCAGCCCATGCGCGTGCTGTGCACCGGCGACGCCTTCTGCCAGACGGGCCCGCGCCCGCGCGTGTTTCCGGGCGACACGCCGCACCGCGTGCGCTACTGCGCCCTGGGCGGCGAGGCTGACTTCCACTTTGCGCCCGGCGAATCGATGCCCGCGTTGCTGGCACGCATCGCGCCAGACTTCGCGCCCGCCGCGGTGCTGTGCTGGCTGCCGAGCCTGCACCCGCCGCCGCATGGCATCGAAGACGTGCCGTGCCCCACCGCGGCCCTCATCAGCGACTGGAACCTGCAGGCGCCCGCATTGATCGACACGCTGCGCCGCTTCGACCGGGTCTACTGCGATCTGCCGGGCAGCACACGCCTGCGCCTGCCCGGCGTACAGCCCCGCCACGTGACGCCGCTCTACGCGCACCAGCCTGCGCTGCACCGCGAATACGGCCTCGCGCGCGACCACGACGCGGTGTTCGTGGGCAATCTGAATCCCGCGATTCACGCGCGGCGCGCGGTCGTGCTGCAACGGCTGGTGGCCTGGGGGGCGGGGCGGCGCGTGCATATCCTGCGCTCGGGCGACAAGCGACCG
>CAYMLC010000039.1:6756-13185 GCA_964390765.1 uncultured Nitrospirales bacterium | reverse complement strand
GTGTTTGGCCGGGCCCGCCGCCGGCGGTGTGTTTGGCCGGGCCCGCCGCCGGCGGTGTGTTTGGCCGGGCCCGCCGCCGGCGGTGTGTTTGGCCGGGCCCGCCGCCGGCGGGCATACTGTGCCCCTGCGCGTAAGCGGCATTGCGCCGGGGTAGAGAACGGCTTTCCATGAAATCATTGCTATTGCTGCGCCATGCGAAATCGAGCTGGAAAGACAGCGAGCTGGAAGACCATGACCGGCCGCTGAACCGGCGCGGCATGTACGATGCTCCGCGCATGGGGCAGTTGCTGGCCGAGCTGAGCCTGCTGCCCGACATCATCGTCACGTCTACGGCGCGCCGCGCCATGTCTACCGCGCAACTGGTGTCGGAGACGAGCGGCTATCAGGGCGACATTGAATGCCGGCGCGCGCTCTATCTGGCGGGGCCACAGGAGTATCTGGCCGTGTTGCGCGCGGTCGGCGAAGACCGCTACCGCGTGCTGCTGATCGGCCACAACCCGACGATGGAAGACGTGATTGCCATGCTGACGGGGCGGCGCGAGCGCATGCCGACGGCGGCGCTAGTGCATGCGACGGTGAACATCCGCGCGTGGAAAGACCTGAACGAGCGCCGCGAGGTGACCATCGAGGGCGTGTGGCGGCCCAAGGAAATTCGCTGAGGCGCGCGGCGTCCGCGCCGCTTTGTGAAGTTTTGGCATAAGCCACGGCCCGGCCCCCGCCTGCCCCGCGCTTGCCTTCGCGTGCATGGTAGGCTGTGAATAGCGCGGCGACCCGGCGCCCGCCTGAGGAGTCCGTTCGTGCCACCCGCCAGCATTCGCGTAGAGGTTATCCGCCCCTTTATTGACGCCGGCCATGATGTGTTTCGCACCATGCTGGGCCTGACGCTCAAGCGGCACGAGGTGTTCATCAAGCGGGGCTATCGCATGTTCGGCGACATGACCGCGGTCATTGGCTTGAGCGGGCCGCTGGCGGGCACCTGCGCGCTGAGCATGCCGGCGGTGGCGGTGCGCGCATCGATGGAGCGGATGCTGGGCGAATCGCTCGACGAAGACCTGCGCAATCCGGCGCTGCGCGATGGCGCGGGCGAACTGATCAACATGATTGCGGGCGGCGCGCGCACGACCCTGGCGCACACGCCCTACCGCTTCGAGATTACCCTGCCCACCATCATCAGTGGTGCCGGGCACGAGGTGTTCCACCGCTCGAACGCGCACTGTGTCGTGGTTGTCTTCGACGTGCCCGATATCGGCCAGCGGGTCACGCTCGATATCGCGGTGGCTAGCAGCCCGTGGCAAAAACTCGAACGTGGCCTGCGAACGGCCTCGATGCCGCGACTCGTCGTTGCAAACCCTTGAAAATGCTCGCATTTCCGGCGGCTTCGCGCCTCGATTCGCGACACCAATTCGCGCTCTCGGCGGCACGCGCCTTTTGCCACGGGCTGCTAGCCCTTACTTCAGCAGGCGGCGGCCTTCGGTGCCCTTGATACCGCTGATGACGCGCGCGAATGATTCCTCGTCCGCGCAGGCGCTGATGGCTTCTTCGCGCGAAACGATGTTCGCCTGGTACAGCTCTACCGCGTGCTGGTCGAAGGTCTTCATTTCGCTGTCGACTTCCATGATGCCGTGCAGCTTGTCGAGGTCGCCGTCAATAATCGCATCACGCACGATGGGGCGCCCCCCGATCAGGATCTCGGTGCAGGGGATGCGGCCGCCCTCAAGCTTTTTCAGCAGCCGCTGACAGACGACGCCCTTCAGCGTGTAGGCCAGCTCCTGGCGGATCAGGTCGCGCTCGCTTTGCGGGAAGTAGCTGATGATGCGGTTCACGGTGTCAATGGCCGTGGTCGTGTGCAGCGTGCTCAAGACCATATGGCCGGTCTCGGCCGCGCTCAGTCCCGCGCGAATGGTTTCGATGTCGCGCATTTCGCCCACCAGAATCACATCGGGGTCTTCACGCAGAGCGCCACGCAGCGCATTGGCGAAAGAGTAGGTGTCGCGGCCGACCTGCCGCTGCGAGATAATGCTCTGCTTGTCGGTGTATACGAATTCGATGGGGTCTTCGACGGTGATGATATGCGTCTTGCGCGTCTCGTTAATCCGGTTGATCAGGGCCGCCAGCGTGGTGGACTTGCCGCTGCCCGTAATGCCGCACACGAGGAACAGGCCGCGGTGCTGGTTGCAGATGCTCGCCACCTGCGGGACCAGGCTCAGCTTCTCAAACGGAATCGGCTCTTCTGGAATCAGGCGGATGGCGATGGCCATGGCGCCGGCCTTGAAGTAGGCACTGCAACGCAGATAGCCCACGCCGGCCGCGTGGTATTGGAAGCTCGACTCTTTCTCCTGAATCAGAATGTCGAGTTCGCTCTCGCCGCCCAACTGCAAGATGAACTGGCGCATGTCGTCGGCGGTCACGATGGGCTGGTCCATGGGCATCAAGTCGTTGTCGATGCGGATGAACGGCTTCGCGCCGGCGCGCAGGTGCAGGTCCGAGGCGCCCTTTTCTTCCATCTCTTCGATAAGCGAGTTGATGTTGAACGGTGACTGGATGAACTCGACGACTTCGAGCGTCCAGGTGCGCGAGCGCATGGGCTTTGCGGCGAAGTCTTCGACCATCTTGTTGGCGGGCAGCAACTGCGGCAGTTGGCGCCATTCGAAGGGGGGACACAGCAGGGTGCACGTGCCGTTCTCGAAGGTCACGCGCCCGCCGAGGTTGGATTGCTCCATGGCCTGGCTGATGGTGTCGGGCTCGATATCGGACTTGTAGGGAAAGACGAAGCGCAACTGGTCGACGCGCTTGCCGAGGTCGGCACCGCGCGCGCGCATCTCGCAGCCGTCGGTGACGTAGCGTACTTCCTTGGGCATGCCCAATTGGCGAATGGTCTCGCGCATGCCCGTGCGAAAAACATCCAGCAGCGTGCTCTTGGACTTGGCGCCGATAAACATCTGAGGCCACCCTTACCGTATGAATGCTGAGAGTATAAGAGGGAAAAACGCGGGAAGTGTAGCATGCGTGTGTACTGCTGTCAAAGCATTGTATGCCAGCGGTTTACGCAGGGTCTGGCGCGACTTGAATCCCGCGTGCGGCGCACGGCCCAATAGGCCGATGGATACCCGATACCACGAGACGGCCGGCGGCGTGGTGGTGAATGCCGCGGGTGACGTGCTGGTGCTCGAGCGCGAAGTCGAGCGCAATGGCGCACGCGTGCAGGAAGTGCGGCTGCCGAAGGGCCACATCGACCCCGGCGAAACGCCCGAGGCCGCCGCGGTACGCGAGGTGGCCGAGGAGAGCGGCTATACCCGGGTCGAGATTGTGGCGGACCTGGGCACGGCGCGCAGCGAGTTCACCCACAAGGGCCGGCACCACGTGCGCGACGAGCGCTACTTTCTCATGCGCCTGACCGACGAGGCGCGTGGGACGCCCGCACCCACTGGTGCAGAGGAGGCCCTGTTTGTGCCGCGCTGGTTGGCGCCGGCGGATGCCGAAGCGGCGATGACCTATGCCAGCGAGCGCGATTTCGTGGCGCGGGCACGTGCGGCCTTCGCCGCTTAGTCGTCGGGAATCTCTCGCAGGTCGTAGAGGTAGGCACCCAGCAGTGCGCCCGGTGCGGCATCGTGGCAGCGGCGGCAGTCGGCGCTCGCGGGCAGGGGGCCCGCCACGTGCAGGCGCCCTTCCCAGACCTGCCACTGCACGGTGCCGCCCGCCTGCATGCGCGCCAGCAAATCGTCTTCCTGCGGCGTGGGCGCCGACGTGGTGCCCGTCACCTCGGGATCCAGTTCCGGGTGGATACCGGGTGGCCACACACGCCAGCCGTCTTCCGTGGGGCCGGCCAGGCGTTTGCCTTCGCGCTCGAGACTCCAGCCTATCCCCCCGACCGACACCGCGTTGACGAAGGGCAGCACCGTTTCGGCCGGCGCCTGGGCCGCGGCGGCGCGCAGGCGTTCCGTGAACACCTCGTGCAGCGTGAATAGCGTGTCGGCGTAGTGGTGGCGATAGGGGATGTAGTCTTCGGGCAGCGTTGACGCCGGCATGGGCGCGGTGGCCCCTTCGCCTTCCGGCACGCCCGTCTGCACCCGCCACGCTTCCGCGGCAACGGGTTCTGGCGCGGGCGCCGCTTCCTGTTGGGCGCCGCACGCCGCCAGCGCCAGACCCAGCACGGCACACAGCAGGCGGTGGACCACCGGCCAACCCGTGGCCCCAGGTCGGCTAGGCATCCGGCTCGGCCGCGGTATCGGCATCCGGCGCGATTGGCGCGGCGTCGGTGGGCGCGGCGGTGGCGCCGTAGCGGTGGATGAGCCAGATGTTGCGCAGATAGACCGGCAGCGTGGTGATCATCCCTACGGCCAGCAGTGCTTCGTCGAGCGGTCGCGACAGCAGCGACGCGATCATCAGCAGCGATGCGCCCAGGCTCATGTACCAGAAGGCCAGCGGCACCACGCTCTCGCGCTTGGCTTCGGTGGCGACCCATTGCACGGCCCAGCGCCCGCCAAACAGCGCCTGCCCCAGCAGCCCCACGGCGATCCAGAACCAGGTCTGAATCACGGCGTCGTTGCCGGGCGCCTCGGGGTGGGTGGCCTGCCAGTAAAAGATCCACGCGGTGAGCGAGACCGTGACCAGCAGCACGGCGCCGGTTGCGGCATTGAGCCAGCGCGCGCCCGCGGGCGACAGACGCCCCTGCCCGCGCCACACGTGGAAGAGGTTGCGCGCGTAGACGATGATATTGAAGCAGGTGCTGAGCGCGCCGATGGGCGAGCGCTGATAGACCGCATAGGCGAACAGCATCAGGGCGCCGGCGCTGCTCATGTACCAGAAGGCGATGGGCATCACACTGCGCTGCTGGCGCTCGCTCACCAGCCACTGCAGGTGAAAGCGCCCGTAGAACACGATGGTGCCGGCCAGCCACAGGCCATACCAGAAAAGTTCGGTGGGGGTCAGGCCGCCGGTCATCTCATTCGGAGTCCTTCAGCGCGATAACCAGATAGCGCCGGCGCAGCCACGCCACGCCCACCAGGTCGAACAGGCCGCGCCCCAGCCGGTTGCCGATGCCGTATTTCGAGACCCCCGCCACGCGCGGCCGGTGTTGTACCGGCAACTCGACCAGGCTCAGGCCGCCCGCACGCACGAAGGCGGGAAAGAAGCGGTGCAGTCCGTTGAAGGGCAGAAAGTGGGGCAGACACCCGCGACGAAAGCCCTTCAGCCCGCAGCCGGTGTCGCGCACGCCATCGTGCAGCACGGCGTTGCGGGCGCGATTCGCGATGCGGCTCGACATGCGGCGCACCCATGAATCGTGGCGCGTGGCGCGATAGCCACACACGCAGTCGTATTCGGCCAGCAGCGCCAGCACCTTCGGCACGTCGGCCGGGTCGTTCTGCAGGTCGCCGTCCATCGTCACCATGTATTCGCCGCGCGCCGCCTGCAAGCCGGCATAGAGGGCCGCCGACTGGCCGAGGTTGTGCGCCAGGTGGATGGGGCGCAGCCGGGGCTCGCCCGCGGCCAACTCGTCGAGCAGCGCGCCGGTGCCATCGGTGCTGCCGTCGTTCACGAACAGACACTCGTAGTCGTGGGTCGCTTCGCCCGCGAAGGCTCGATGCACCTGGTCCAGCAGCGGACGCACGTTGTCCACTTCGTTATACAGGGGGACCACAACCGACACGAGTGGCTTCACGCGGGCTCCCAGGGTGCGTTGGTGGTTTGGCGGGCCAGGCTACGGCAGGCGCACGGCAGATGCCCACGCGCCGCGGCCCACGGCCCGGGACTATAGCAAGGCCGGAGCCGAACGCTACACCCTGCGCCCCGCCGTTAGCCCGCGTGCCACTCGCCTGCCTGCTGCAGTTCGGCGGTCAGGCGGTGCAGCCCACGCTCGAAGCGCACGCAGATCTCGTCGATGTCGCGCTCGGTCAAGGTGAGCGGCGGCGAGATGACGCAGGTATTGACGATAGGCCGCACGATGAGGCCTTCGGCACGCATGGCGTTGGCCAGGCGCCCGCCCATCTTGCGCGTCGGGTCGAAGGGCTTCTTGTGCGCCTTGTCTTCCACCACCTCGACCCCCGCCACGAAGCCCAGCCCGCGCACCTGGCCCACCAGCGGATGGTCCTCGGCCACCGCACGAAGCCGCTCTTGCAGGTAAGGGCCGCGCCGCGCGGCATTGCCCACCAGGTCCTCGCGCTTCATGATGGCGAGATTGGCCAGGCCGGCCGCCGCCGCCACCGGGTGCGCGCTGTAGGTGTAGCCGTGGGCGAAGGGGCCCACCTCGGCCGAGCCCTCTTGCAGCACGGCCCACATCTTGTCGGAAATTGCATTGGCCGACATGGGCACGTAGCCGCTCGTCAGGCCCTTGGCCAGGCTCATGATATCGGGCTGATAGCCGAAGTGCTCGCATCCGAACCACGACCCGAGCCGGCCGAAGCCGCAGATCACTTCGTCGGCCACGATCAG
>CAYMLC010000039.1:0-6746 GCA_964390765.1 uncultured Nitrospirales bacterium | reverse complement strand
GTGCTCGCGCAGTATCGGTACGATGGTCTCCCAATAGCCTTCCGGCGGCGGCACCACCCCGCCCGCGCCCAGCATCGGCTCGCCAAAGAACGCGGCGATGGTGTCGGCGCCCTCGCGCGCGATCGTCTCTTCCAGGTTGCGCGCCAGGTGCTGCGTGAATTCGCGCTCGCTCATGCCTTCCGCCGCTTCCCAGTAATAGTGCGGGCGGTCGAGGTGAATAAAGCGGTCGTTCACCGGCAAGTCGAAATGCTGGTGCACCGGCGGCAAGCCGGTCAGGCTGCCAGCGGCCACGGTCACCCCGTGGTAGGCGCCGCGCCGCGCCAGCAGCTTCTTCTTCTGGGGGCGGCCCAACAGGTTGTTGTAGTACCAGATCAGTTTGATGGCGGTGTCGTTGGCGTCGCTGCCACTGTTGCCGAAGAAGATGCGGTTGCAATCGCCCGGCGTCAACTCGGCCACTTCACTCGCCAGGCGAATCGCCGGCTCCGTCGCCATGCCCAGGAACGCCTGATAAAAGGTGAGGTCGCGCACCTGTTGCGCCACGGCCTCGGCTATCTCTTCGCGGCCATAGCCCACATTCACACACCACAGCCCGGCCAGCGCGTCCAGGTACTGCTTGCCGTGGTTGTCCCACACATAGATGCCCTCGCCGCGGGTCATCACGGTGGGGCCGTTTTGCTGGTGCTCGTTGATCGAAGTGAACGGGTGCAGGAAATTGCGGCGGCTCAATTCTTCGAGGGCCATCGGGGCCGAGGCCGTTTCGCTCATCGTGTCTGCTCCTTCGGGGCGCGGCATCGCGCGCCGTCTCCCTTAAGGCTAGGCGTTTGCGCGCCAGCGCGCAAGTGTGGCGCGCATGCCATCGCTGCCGCCGTATGGTGGCGCGGGGCCGCGGTTTGCGCGGGGCGGTTGCATGTTGTAGACTCTGCTCAATCAACCGATTGATGGCCACAGCATGCGACAGGCACACGCCACAAATCAACCCCCTAAGCACGCCCCTACCGCGGCCGCGACGGCCCCCGCCGCCACCGCGACGGCCGAAGCGCCTGCGGCCGACGGTGCACCGCGCAGTGCCCAGGCCGAGCACATTCTCGATGTGGCGACGGGTCTTTTCGCGCAGCGCGGATTTGAAGGCGTGACCACGCGCCAGATTGCGTCGGCCGCCGGACTGAACATCGCCACGGTTCACCACCATGTGGGTACCAAGGGCGACCTGTATCGCGCGGTGGTGCAGCGCCTGTACGACGAAGAGCGCGCCCTGGTCGACCAGTTGCTGGCGCGCGCGGCGGAGTTGTCGCTCGACGATGCGGCCGCGCTGCAGGCCTTGTTCAGCGAGCTGGCCGGCACGGCGGTCGACTTGATGGACCGCTCGCCGTTGCGCGCGCGCCTGTATCTGCGGCGCTGGCTCGAAGAACCGCCCGGTGCCGACCAGCCGGAAGCGCGTCAGTTGCTCGCGCTTTACGGCGTGCTCGACCAACTCATTGCACGTGCGCAGGTGTCGGGGCTGGTACAGCAGACGCTTGACCGCGCGCTTTTTCTGCGCAGCTTCGACTGGCTGATCTACGGCTACTTCGTGTCTGGTCCCATCGACTGGACGCGTTGGCGCGGCGACCCGCACGCCCCCGGGCAGGTGGCCGCATTCAAGCAGTACCTGAACGAGTATCTGGTCCGAATGCTTGGGCTGGAACAAGCGCCGCGCGGCGGCAAGGGATAAAGGAGCGCCTGATGCATCTCCCACAGCAACCGACGACCCGCGACGCGATCATGGCCTCGCTGGATGATTTCAAGGCGATGGACATGGACTGGCAGAGCGGGAAGATGTTCGCCTACAACTACAAGGCGCCGCCAGAAACCGAGGCCGTGTGCAAGGAAGCGTACATGCACTTCCTGGGCGAGAACGGGCTCGACCCCACGGCCGTGCCCAGCGTCATGGAACTCGAGAAGCGCATCGTCCGTATGACGGCGAACCTCTTGCGCGGCGATGAGAACGTGGTCGGCAACTTCACGTCGGGCGGCACCGAGAGCATTCTGCTGAGTGTAAAGACGGCGCGCGACTATGCGCGTGCGACCAAGGGCATCACTGCGCCGGAACTGATCATGCCGCGTACGGCGCACTGCGCGTTTCACAAGGCGTGTCAGTACTTCGACATCAAGCCGGTGATTACCGGGTTCGACCCGCAGACCTACCGCGCCGATGTCGAGCAGATGCGCGCGGCGGTCACACCGAACACGATCATGGTGATGGGCAGCGCGCCGGGCTATGCGCAGGGCGTTATCGATCCCATTGAAGAGATTGGCGAGTTGGCGCTCGAACACGACCTGCTTTTCCATGTCGATGGCTGTGTCGGCGGCATTCAGTTGAGCATCATGCGCGAGATGCCGGAGTACGATGTGCCGCCCTTCGACTTTACGGTGCCGGGCGTCACGCAGATCTCGGCGGACTGGCACAAGTACGGCTACGCTTCGAAGGGTGCGTCGACCGTGCTCTACAAGACGCCCGAGCTGCGCCGCCACCAGATCTTCGCGTCGTCGCAGTCGACGACGTATGCCCTGGTGAATACGACGATCCTGAGCACGCGCTCGGGCGGACCGATGGCCGGCGTATGGGCAACGGTGCACCACCTGGGCCGCGAAGGGTATGAGCGCATCGCGCGCGATTCGATGGATGCAACCTACAAGCTGTGCGACGCCATCAACGCGACTGGCGACCTGTACGTGCTGGGCAAGCCGGAGTTCTGCATGTTCTCGTTCGCCTCGGACACCATCAATGTGTTCGAGTTGCAGGATGAAATCGTGAAGCGCGGTTGGTATGTGCAGCCGCAGTTTTCGACCGACAGCTCGCCGCACAACCTGCACGTGTCGATGAATCTGCACTGTGTGCCGCGCATCGACGAGTTCATCCCCGTGCTGCACGAGTCGCTGGCGGCGGTGAAGGCGAACCAGGCGGCGCTGAAGATTGAGACCGTTCGCGAGCAGGTGCAGGCCATGGCCGCGGCCATGTCGCCCGAAGCGCTGGCACAGCTCTCGGCGATGGCGGGTATCAATGGCAGTGACCTGCCCGACCGCATGGCCATGCTCAACAGCGTGCTGGATTCATTGCCGCGCGAGATGTGCGATGACCTGCTGATTGGCTATCTGAACGACGCCGTGCGCTAGCGCGCATTGCAAGCCAAGTACCGCGGGCCGCTGCTTCGGGCGAGGCAGCGGCCCGTTGTTTCACTGGACGGCGCAATGCGAAGCGGCGATGCAGTGTAAATGGCGGCGCAATGCGAAGCGGCGGCACATGCCGAAGCAAGGCCGCCGCATTGATAAGCGTAGTGGGGGTGCCTCAGGCGGGCGCGCCCGGGCGGGGCACCGGTGGCACGGGCATGTTGCCGAATGCGAGGACTTCGGGCACCAGGCGCTCGTCGTCTTCCAGGGCATCGTTCCAGCGCACGCGCTCGCCGCGATAGGCGGCCATCCGGCCCATGATTGCGGTCAGGGTGCTCTCCGCCACCTGAATGCCCTCGTTGTAGTAGGGGCCTTCGTTGCGGATGCTCCGGATGCAATTGATGTGTTCCTGCACGTACGGGTCGGCGTCGTCGCGCGCCATGTCGCGGCAGCGGCTTGAACCCTTGGTGCCGAAGACTTCTTCGCTCACGAAGTTGTACGACTCGTACCAGTGGCGGCACATGCTCACCATGCGCTGGTCGCGGTTGTATTCATAGTCCACCGCGAAGTGGTCGAACATGTCGCCGTACTTCGGGTCGCTGGGTTTCCAGGCGCGGCCGCCGCTGCCAATCGCCTCGCGTGGATGTGTGCCCATCACCCAGTTGATCACGTCGATGTTGTGCACGTGCTGCTCGACGATGTTGTCGCCGCTGCACCAGGCCAGATTGACCCAGTTGCGAATCTGCCACGCGACATCGTCCCAGCCTTCTTCGCGCTCACGCACCCAGGGCGTGGTGCCATACCAATAGGCGCGGCCGCTGATGATGTCGCCGATGGCGCCATCCTGTATCTGCTTGATGGTCTCGATGTAACTCTTCTGGTGGCGGCGCTGTGTACCCGCAACCAGCGTCAGGCCCTTTTCCTCGGCCAGGCGCGCGGCCTCCATAAAGCGGCGGATGCCCGGCGCATCGACAGCCGCGGGCTTCTCGGTGAAGATGTGCTTGCCGGCTTCGACCGCGGCGTAGATCTGCTCGGGCCGGCAATAGGGCGGCGTGCCGTGAATGATGAGGTCGACATCGGTTGCGAGCAAACGCTGGTACGCGTCCCAGCCCGCGAAGCACGTCTCGTCGGTCACATCGACTTTCGGCCCGATGCGCTCGTCGGTGTTGCCTTCCAGTTCCCGGCGTTTGCTTTCCAGGTGGTCGGGGAACAGGTCCGCCATGGCCACCAGCTTTACGTTGTCGTTGCCCTCGAGACAGTTGCGGACCGCGCCGGTGCCGCGCCCCCCGCAGCCGATTAGGCCTACCCTTATCGTGTCTTCGTTGGTCTGGGCCTTGCCGGCCCGCGCGCTCAGCACCGCGAAACTGGCGGCGGCCGCCGCCTTGCCGAAGTCGCGCCGCGACCATAGGGGTTGTTGCGTATCGTTCATGAGCCCTCCTTCACGTGGCCGGTCGCGCCGCTGCCCGGGTGCGCTGGCCGTTGCCCGCAGCTTACGCGCGAGCATACCACACGCGGTGCGCAAAGAAGCGCCCCGGCCGCACGTGACGACCGGGGCGAGCATGGCAGACCTGGCGCGTCGCGGCTGCTACGACTGGTTGCTCAGGTCGCTGGTGTTCAGAATGAGTTCGATGCCGCGTGCCACGTCGCCGTTGACGGGGGCTTCACCGAACTCTTGATAGCGGATGAACTCGACGTGGCCGTCTTGGAAGAGCACGTTCGAACCGCCCGGGATGTGATTGAAGTCCGAGATGTTGGTCGAGATCAGGTCGGCCATGATCCACACTTCGCTCTGCGCCTGGGCCGAGGCCGCCGGGTCGTTGATATTGGTAATCAGGAAACGCTCGATGCCTTCACGCAGACGGTACACCGTCTCGCCGTTGCCATTGCCCAGACCCTCGGCGCCGAACAGGCCGTCACCCACTTGCGCATCCTGGTCGGAGGCCGTCTCGGCCGCTACGTAGTCGCCACCGATAAAAGCCAGCAGTACCTCCTCGAAGGTGGCGAGAATCTGCCTGGGGATGTTCCCCTCGATGTCCACGTCGTTGAAAAACGCCGTGATGCTGCCCGCGTCGATCTGCGGGTCCGCGCCATCCGCGTCGGCCTTGTCGAATACAAAGCCGAGATAGGCATAGCTGCTGTCGATGCCCGCCTTGCCCAGCGTCTTGTCCGGCAACTGGGCCTGCTTGGCGCCGGCGGCCACGCACGCATAGTTCAGCTGAAAGTCGCCCGAAGCGTTCTGCAGCGTCTCAATGTTCTCGTTGGCGTCCGACGGGCAGATGGCGATCGCCGGGTCCGTCAGGTACTCCGGATAAATGGCGGTGACCTTCGGCCCGGCGGCGATCAATCCCGTATTGGCGTTGGGCACCGCGATGGGGGGCGGGTTCGACGTTGCCCCCTCGCAGGCAAACAGATCCTGTTCCGGGGTCAGTTGCAGCGGCGGGAAGCGCTCGCCCTTTGACTCGTTCGCGTACATCTTGAAGACGAGCCCCCACTGCTTGAGGTTGTTCTGGCAGCTCGCGCGACGCGCTGCTTCGCGTGCGCGGGCCAATGCCGGCAACAGGATTGCCGCGAGGATGCCGATGATCGCGATGACGACCAACAGTTCGATAAGAGTAAAGCCTTTGCGTTGCATGTCTGACTAGCCCGTTCGTTGGTTTGCTGCCTGCCGCTAAAGGAAGCGCCCCGGCTGCGCGGTGCTGCCGGGGCGCTGAAGGGTCCTATGAATGTAGCGAGCGACGACTGCCTAGTTGCTGAGGTCGCCCGTGTTGAGCACCACCGCGATGGTGCGCGCTATGAGGTCGTTGACCGGCGCGGGGCCGTTCTCTTCGTAGCGGATGAACTCGACGTGGCCGTCCTGGAACAGCACGTTCGAGCCGCCGGGGATGTGGTTGAACGACGAGACGTCGAGCGCCACCTGGTCGGCCATGATCCACACTTCGCTCTGCGCCGTCGCCGAGGCAGCGGGGTCATTGATGTTGGTGATCAGGAAACGCTCGATGCCTTCGCGCAGGCGGTAGACCGTGTCGCTGTTGCCGTTGCCAAGGCCCTCGGTTGATACCGTGGCGTCTTGGTCGACCAATTGTTCTGCTGCGAAGAAATCCTCGTTCGTGACGAACTCCGTCAGGACGGGCAGGAAAGTCTCGAACACCTGGCTGGGAACCAGCCCTTCGATGTCCACGTCACCGAAGAAGCTGCCGATCGCGCTGATGTCGATCGTGGGGTCGCCGTTCGGGCCCGAGTCGGCCTTGTCGAACACGTAGCCGAGGTAGGCGTAGCTGCCGTCGATGCCCGACTTGCCGAGCGTGCCATCGGGCAGCGTGCCGCCTTCGGGGTCGGCACAGGCATAGGCGAGCTGGAATTCGCCGTTCGCATTCTGCAGCGTATCAATCGAATCCGTGGCGTCCGACGGGCAGATGGCGATGGCCGGGTCCGTCAGGTACTCCGGATAAACGGCATCGACGCGAGGACCCGCAGCGATCAGCGCGGTGTTCACACCGGACTGCGCAACGGGGGGCGGGTTGGTTGTGGCGCCGTCGCACGCAAACAGCGTGTCTTCAGGCGTCAACTGCAGCGCGGGATAGCGCTCGCCCTTGGACTCGTTC
>CAYMLC010000038.1:7723-13338 GCA_964390765.1 uncultured Nitrospirales bacterium | reverse complement strand
AGCAACGAAAACAAAGAACATACAGAGAAAAATCAACCGCTATGGGATGCCTGTGCTTGACGAAAATTGATTTCGCCCTCGCAAAACAATTAAAGATGAGTAGAGCACCTGTCGGAGATGATGGCGAATAGCGTGTATAGGTGCAAGATCCATTGTCAGCATGTACCGAGGAGATGACCACCATTGACGCCACCTTATACAGATCATGAGGACCAAGGGTCGCGTTTGTTCGGCAAAGCACATGCCAGCCCCTCGGTATTCACGCCAGAGGGTCTATTGCGCGAGGCAAGGCGGCAGAAAGCCATCCCGCCCGGAGATGTGCCGGACGTCTGCCTGCTCGACCCGGACGGTGACCTGTCCCGGCACTTGGTTCGGAGTGGCGCCCGGCGCAACCCCCATTGGGCCTGTTACCACACCGAAATGTACGAGCTGGAAACCGGCGCGGGCGTGATCGGCGTGGTCGGTTGCGCCGTTGGCGCGTCTTTCGCCGTACTCGTGGCCGAACAGATGTTCGCCTCGGGTTGCAAGCTTCTCGTCAGCATCACCTCCGCCGGACAAATGGTATCCGCTGGCGCACCTCCGTACTTCGTACTCATCGACCGTGCCATGCGTGATGAAGGAACCAGTTATCACTACATGCCTCCGAGCGAATACGCCTTGCTTTCCGACGAGATGACCGCCTTGGGCCGTGACCTCCTGCCTGGCCATGAACGGCTCGTTCGGGGAGGGGCATGGACCACCGATGCCCCCTTCCGCGAGACGGAGGAAGCCATCGCCTTTGCAAAGTCCGAGGGATTGCTTGCAGTCGAGATGGAGGCGGCGGCCCTCTATGCTTTCGCAGAGGCCAAGGGCAAGCCCGTCATCTGCTTTGCCCACGTAACCAATCAGATGGCCACTGTACAAAACGACTTCGAGAAAGGCGATGCCGATGGCAACGGAGCCATGGTGGAACTTGCCGAAAATACGGCACGCCTCTGGAGGAAGACCCATTGAAGACACGCGAAAGCGGCATGCCTGATGAAGGGATGTGGCGATCTTTCTTCGACCCGGAAGTCATTCTTTCCGCTTTGTCGTTGGACGGCGCCATCCATGACGCGGTCGACTTCGGCTGCGGCTACGGCACCTTTTCCATTCCCGCCGCCCGCCGCATCTCCGGCACGCTCCACGGCTTCGATATCGAGCCGGAGATGGTCACCGAGTGCGAACGCCGGGCAGCGGCGGAAGATCTGCATAATGCACGGTTCTATCAGCGGGACTTCGCGGCACACGGCACCGGTATTCCGGCGGATTCAGTGGATTACGCGATGCTCTTCAACATCCTCCACGCGGAGGAGCCACTGGTGTTGCTGCGCGAGGCGTGGCGTATAATCCGCCCTGACGGAAGGCTCGCCGTGACACATTGGAACTACGACCCGGCCACGCCGCGGGGACCATCGATGGACATCCGGCCAAGGCCTGAGCAATGCCGCGCATGGGCGGAGGAAGTGGGCTTTGTCTCTGACACGAAAGAAGAGATTGACCTTCCGCCCTATCACTACGGCTGGCTGCTTCGCAAAACGACACAACGTGACGGACACTTTGATAACTCATGATGAATGATGGTCATGACATAATTGCCTGGCTCCCCGCCGCCAAGCCGGTGCTGGCCACGCTGCTGCTCATCATCCTATGGAGCCTGGAGACCGTGCTGCCCGCTTTTTCCGGCAGGGAGCGGCGTCCCGGTCATGCGGCGCACAACCTTTCGCTCGGCATGCTCAATGCAATTGTGGCGGCGGTGCTTTTCGGTGCGGCACTGCTCGCCGTCACCGAATGGGCGGAGCACCAGTCCTTCGGCCTGTTGAACTGGCTGGCGTGGCCAGGCTGGGCGGAATGGCTCCTGGCCATGATCCTCTTCGACCTGTGGATGTACACCTGGCACGTGCTCAACCACAAGGTGCCTTTGCTCTGGCGGTTTCACGCGGTGCACCATGCGGACCGCGAAATGGACGCCACCTCGGCGGTGCGCTTTCACACCGGTGAAGTCGTGCTCTCTTCCACGGCACGGCTCACCGTGTTACCGCTCCTCGGCATGACCATGCCCCAATTGCTGCTCTACGAGGCCGTGCTCTTGCCGGTGATCTTGTTTCACCACAGCAATGTCGACATCCCGCCGCGACTGGACGCGGCCCTACGCTGGGTCATCCCTACGCCCTGGATGCATTGGGTCCACCATTCCCGTCTGCAACCGGAAACCGACTCGAACTACGGCAGCGTACTCTCGGTTTGGGATCGGTTGTTCCGGACGTTTCGCCTGCGCGACGACCCGCACCAGATCGAACTCGGGCTGGATGGTGACACAGAGGAAAAGCAGTGGCGCACCATTCACGGCATGCTGGCGCGGCCGTTCCGTGGCAAACCCCGTGAACGTCGGCGCCCTGAAACCCCGTAGTGGCAACCGAAGGAGTACCTGCCATGAAACCGGAAATGAATATCACCAGACGAACCCGGAAACCGGGCGTGACAGGCTTCTGCCGAATAAATACAGAAGCGGTTACTGAAATGTCAGTTCAACAGTACGGACATCAAGCTTTCACTGCTGGTTCAGCGTGCAGGCGCAATCCGAGTGCATTGATAACCTTGAGGATGGTGTCGAAACTGGGATTGCGCTCGCCGGACAAGGCTTTGTAGAGACTCTCCCGCGACAACCCGGCGTCGGCAGCCACGGGGCTCGATTACCAGGCCGCGAGCGGCCAGTTGTTCTTCGCCGCCAACACGACGGTGCAGACCTTCCCGCTGACCATCCTCGACGATACCCAGGAAGACCCCAACGAGACCTTCGACATCGTCTTTACCAGCGAGTCGCCCTTCTTCGAGCCGAGCACCACGACGACCATCACCATCGACGATGACGAGAGCGGCCCGCCGCCCGGCTCCAGCGCACTCAGCATCAACAGCCCGGTCATCACCGAAGGCAGCTGCCGCAACATCAGCGGGCCGGACCCGTGTGGCTCGCTGTTCACCGTGACCTTCGACATCACGCTGGACGCCGCGAATGCGGGCGACATCTCGATGGACTACGAGACCGACGCCATCACCGCGACCGAAGGCGTGGACTACACGCCCATCAGCGGCACCTTCACCATTCCCGCGGGCGACACCAGCACGACCCTGAGCGTCGACATCATCGCCGACCGCGCCGTCGAAGGCGACGAAGACGGCAACGAGTTCTTCGAGTTGTTTCTGTCGAATCCGGTGGGCAACGTGAACGTGATCGAGAACCGCGGCCGCGCCACCATCCGCGACGACGACTATGTGGGCCAGGCCTTCGGCGTGAGCGGCAGCGACATTTTCCGCCGCGCGCTCGAAAGCGACGTGGAATCCGACAGCGCGCTCCTCGGTCTGCCGCGCAACCCCACCGCACTCGAATTCGAGAGCTTCCAGTTCGATACCCTGTTCGGCTGGGACGCCAACGCCCTGATCCGCGTGAGCCTCAGCAACGCCGATTCCGCCGTGGTGGCCGACGTGTCGGCCCCCGTCTCGAACGTGGGCGAGCAATGGACCGGCCTCGCCTATGACCATACCAACGGGGTGGCCGTGGGCGTGGCGAATACGGGCCTCGTGGCCGAGGTCGACCTGACCGACGGCAGCCTGAGCGTCCAGAGCACGCTGACACCCGCCTGGCAGGCCGTGGCCATTCACCCGACCACCGGCCGCGTATACGCCGTGGCGCCAGACGGCAGCGGCGGCGCCGACCTCTATCGCCTCGACCGCGTGGGCGGCGGGTGGCAGGAACTGCTGCTCGGCAATCTGGACGATGTCGTGCGCGGGCTCGCATCAGACGACGACCGCTGGGACGCGGACTTCGACGACGGTACCGGCGACCTCTACATCAATGCGCTCGAGGATGACGGCGGTGGCGGCAGTGCGCTGGTCACGCGCCTCATCGACCTCGACCCCAGCGCCACCCCGGGCGACCCCATCGAGAGCCGGGTTGTGGTCAGCGGCACCAGCGCCTCGGCCCTGGCCGTGGCCACAACGCCCACTCCGCCCAGCGTGCTGTGGACCAGCGACTTCCAATTCACCAGCACCCCGCCCGACGCCGTGCAACTGGTGGCCGAGAGTCCCGCGCTCGACAACACGGGCATCGGCCTGACGGTGAGCGGCGTGGGCGACGTGAACGGCGACACCTTCGAAGACGTGGCTATCGCCGCACCCGACGCCGACGTCGACGACCTGGCCGGCGCCGGGAAGGTCTTCGTCATTTACGGCGGCCCCAGCAGCGACATGAGCGCGATTCTCGAGCAGCTGCAGCAGGATGTGACCCTCGGCGACAGCCTGCTCGATGGTGACAACGGCTTCCTGGTCAATGGCAATGCCGCGGGCCAGCGCCTGGGCACCAGCGTGACCGGCGCCGGATTCATGAACAACGACCGCAACGCCGACTTCGCGGTCGGCTTTGTGGAAGACGGTACCGAACGCGGCGGCGCCTTCCTCATCTTCGGTAGCGATGTGCTGCCCGCCGTGCTCGACGTCGCCGAGGTGGGCGATACCAACAACGGCGCCACCGTCGCGGGCGTGGTGATTACCGGCGCGGCCAATGGCGACCGCGCGGGTGCGGCCCTCGCCGGTGCCGGCGACTTTACCGGCAACGGCTTCAACGACCTGCTGGTCGGCGCGCCCAACTGGAATAGCGGCTTCGGCGCCGGCCATGTGATCTTCGGATCGGCCCTCGGCGTGGGCTCCGGCAGCACCGTGCAACTTCGACACGCCGGCCAACGCGGGCGCCGGCAACATCCACCCCGATATCAGCGGTGCGGTCTCCGGCAACGGTGGCTTCAGCCTCATCGGCATCCGCACCGGCAGCACCAATTTCGATACCAACGACACCAACCACGTGGGTACCGGCACCACGCCGCTCGACCCGGGCCTTGGACCACTGGCCGACTACGGCGGCCCCTTCCGCAGCCACATCCCCGTGGTGCGCAGCCCACTGGTCGACGCGGGTGACAACAGCGCCATCACCGAGGCGGTCTTTGGCGCGATGCCTACCGACCAGCGCGGCATGGCCTTTGCCCGTATCGTCGATGGGCTGGGCGACATGACGAGCGCCGTCGACATCGGCGCTATCGAGTTCGTGCCCACCACCCCCGAATTCAACACGGCGCCCATCCTCGACGCGACCGAAGACGTGCCCTACACCTATACCGTGGAAGCGGTCGACGAAGACCTGAGCGAACTGTTCACGCTCACCGCGCCCACGCTGCCCATCTGGCTGACCTTTACCGACAATGCCGACGGCACCGGCACGCTCGAGGGTACGCCAACGAACGACCAGGTGGCGCCCGACTTTGTCAGCCAGACCTACGACGTCGTGCTGCGCGTGACCGATGCCGCCGGCCTCACCGCCGACCAGCCCTTCACCATCACCGTGGCCGGCGTAAACGATGCGCCCGAACCAGCGGACGACAGCGGCACCACCGACGAAGACACCCCCATCGAGATTGCGGTGCTCAGCAACGACCTCGATGACGACAGTCCGCTCGACCCCGCCAGCGTGACTGTCACCAGCGGCCCCGCCAACGGCGCCGTGCAGGTGAACACCACCAACGGCGCTATCACCTACGCCCCCGACGCCG
>CAYMLC010000038.1:4841-7713 GCA_964390765.1 uncultured Nitrospirales bacterium | reverse complement strand
AGCGACCTGGGGGCGCCCACGCCCGTGCTGTCGACCGAAGCCCAGGTCACGCTGACCGTCAATGCCATCAACGACCCGCCCGACACCGTGGCCGATACCGCAGCCGTGGATGAAGACAACAGCGTGACCATCGATGTGCTGGCGAACGACAGCGACCGCGACGGCAACCTGTTGCCCGCCACCGTTACCGTGTCGACACCGCCCTCCAACGGCACCACCAGCGTCGACCGTGAAACCGGCGCGATCAGTTACACACCCAATGAAAACTACTTCGGCGACGACAGCTTCGAATACACCGTGACCGACGACGGCACCCCGCTGCCCGGCCTGAGCGCCGCGGCCACGGTGAGTATCACGGTGAACCCGGTGAACGATGCGCCCGTCGCCACCGACGACACGACCGTGACCAACGAAGACAACGCCGTCACCTTCGATGTGGTGGCCAACGACACCGACGTTGACGGCACGCCGCAGCGCAATACGGTCGAAATCATTACGCCACCCGAGAACGGCGGCGCGCGTGTCGACCCTGCCAGCAGCGCCATCACCTCACGCCAGACGCCGACTACAACGGCACCGATACCGTCGTGTATCGCATCAGCGACAACGGCGAACCCGACCCCGTGCTCACCGATACCGCCACGCTGACCATCACCGTGGCCGCGGTCAACGACGCGCCGCGCCTCAACCCCGACACCGCCACCACCGTAAACCCCGCGAATGGCGCGGTCACCTATACGCCCGGCCGCGACTTCTTCGGCACCGACACCTTCACCTATCGCGTGGCCGACAACGGCAGTCCCACGCCCACACTCACCTCGACCGAGACGGTGCCCGTGACGGTGAACCCAGTAAACGATGCGCCCGATGCCGTGGGCGATGTGGGTGAGACCGAAGAAGACACGCCCGTGACCATTGACGTGCTGGCGAACGACAGCGATGTCGACGGCAATTTGCTGCCCGCCACGGTCGTCGTCACGCAGCGTCCACAGAATGGCCGCACCAGCGTCGACCCCGCGACCGGCGCCATCACCTATACGCCGAATAGCGACTACAACGGCGGCGATGCCTTCACCTATCGCGTGACCGACGATGGATTCCCTCTGCCGGTGCTCAGCAGCGAGGCGACCGTGCTCATCACGGTGGGCGCTGTGAACGACGACATCCCGGCGGGTGACGATACCGCCGCCACGGTCGACGGCGCCGCCGTCGGGCCCTACCTCGCCACGTTCCGCGTCTCCGCCGCAGCCCGTACAGGCGCCGCGGTGACCCCCGTGGCCGAGGCGGCCTATACCATCGCACCCGATGCGCTCTACACGAGTCCCGTTACCATCGAGCTGCCCATGCCCGAAGAAGGCGCGCCGCACGGCGTCGTCCTGCGCTACCGCTTCGGCCAGGGCGCCGATGCGCGCTGGGTCGATGCGCGCGCTATCGACGGCTTCCTGGCCAGTGCACTGTCCGCCGTGCGCGAGGGTGGCCGCACCTACGTGCGCTTCCAGGTGAACCATGGCGCCGCCGTGGCCCTGGTGCCCGCACCCGGCCCCAGCCAGGCCGCCAGCCCCGCCCCCTTGCAGCCGGGCGCCAACCTGTTGCTTTGGGGCGTCGTTATCGCGGTGCTGGCCGCGGCCGCACGCCGTCGCCAATCGGGGGAGGCACCCCGCCGTGACTAGTCCGCTCCGTTTCATTCCTGCCGCGGTGGCGCTCATGCTGGGCGCCGCCGCGCTGTTGGCGCCTGCCGCCGCGGCCCAGACCGCCTTCGTCTATCAGCGCACCCTGAGTCCCGAGGGCGCCTACACCCCCGGCGGCTCGGTCGACAGCACGGTCAGCCTGCTCCTCAACACCAGCGAACAAGTGACCGCGGCCGGCTTCGAAGAGACCCTGCCCCATGGCTGGACCTACGACGGCGTGACCGATGGCGCCGCCCCCACCATTGTGCCGGCCAGCGGCAAGACCGGCCTGCTCGATTTTGCCCGGTTCCCCGTGCCCGCCTTCCCCACCAGCTTCACCTATCGCGCCCAGGTACCGGCCGGCGCCAGCGGCGATGTCCTGCTGCGCGGCCAGGGCATCATCCGCACCGTCGAGAGTGGCGAGCTACGCACCGCGCTGGTCGCAGACCTGATCGACGGACCCGGCGCGCCCCCGCCCGACAGCGCCGACACCACGCCGGACAACGTCATCACCCTGAGCGAACTCCTGCGCGTCATCCAGTTCTTCAACAGCGGCGGCCTCAGTTGCGCGGAGAATCCAGAGACCACCGAATACGGCTACCAGCCCGGCTTCGCGGGCGGCATCTTCTGTGCGCCCCACGCCAGCGACTATCAGCCCCAGGACTGGGTCGTGCGCCTCAGCGAGCTGCTGCGTCTCGTGCAGTTCTTCAACTTCGGCGGCTACACCGCCTGCCCCCAGACCCTCAGCGAAGACGGCTACTGCCCCGGCGCGCCGGCCAACTGACTGCGCGCCACCTCGGCCGAGACGAGGCTCAGGTCCTCACGCGCATAGTAGAACAGCCGCCCGTCTTCCGTGCCCACGATGAGGCCCGGCGCCTCGCCCTCCACCAAGGGCGCGGGCGTAGGGCTGCACGCGTGCTGCCCGTAGAATAGCGCTTGACCGCGATAGGCCATGAGCTGCGGATACGCATAGACCGGGGCCGCCTCGCTGCCGACATTGCGCAACAGCAGCACCGCCGCCCCCGGCAGCCCCAGCGACTTCGGCAGCCCGCTCACCTTGTCCGGCACCGAGCCATGCCGCGGCGTGCCCACCAGCAGGTCGTGCCGGCCGTCGCCGTCCCAGTCCACCAGCGTCAGCTTCAATCGGCCCGTGCCGCCCGACGCCAGAAAGTTCGCCCCGATGGGCACGCCCGCTTTGGCGAAGA
>CAYMLC010000038.1:3960-4831 GCA_964390765.1 uncultured Nitrospirales bacterium | reverse complement strand
GCACGCCCGATTCGAGCGTCAGTGGTCCGCCACTCGTCACGTTGAAGGCGTCCACCTGCCAGTACAGGTGAAACACGTCGTCGTCGTCCAGCGCGATATAGGCCATCCGCCCGTCCAGCTCGGCCACCGCCGGCTTCACGCGCCACGTGCCGTGCAGCTCGAGCCCATCGTGGTAGAGCGGCCGCCCCGCCGCCAGCGCGGGCGCCATGCGCGCGCCTTCGTTCAGATAGACCGTGTGCTGCGCCGTGATGTCGCTCATCAGCAGGTCGGGCAGACCGTCGCCATTCCAGTCTGCGACGGTGGGGCAGGTGTAGCCCCAGCGCGCTTCACCCGGCCCCTGGATGCTGCCGCGATAGCCCGCCTGCACGTGAATGGGCTGCCCGCCTGCGGCCAGCGCAACACCCGGGGCAAAGGCCGGCACGGCGTCGTCACCCACGTTGCGAAACCACAGCACCCGCCCCTCGCTGTTGCCCGACACGATGTCCGGTGCGCCGTCGCCGTCCCAGTCCACCACGTTGGGTACGGCCAACGTGCCCGCATACAGCGCGGCCGCTTGCTCGGGCACCGGCGTGGGCGCCGCATAGATGGGCCTGCCATCGTCTGTTAACCGGCCCGAGAATGAATAGTAGTAGAGCGCGCCCTCGCCACCGGCGATGAGGTCCGTCCACTCCCCGCCCGCACCGGGATAGGCCGCCGGCTCGGGGCCGATAGTCGGGTGGCGCAGGGCAATGCCCGCATCGTCCACCACGGGCGCGCGCACCCACGCCGTCTCCGTGCGCGGCCTGAAGTAATGCAGCCCGCCATAGCGCGAGCCGCCCACCACGCCCGCCGCCGCGCCGCTCAGCGCCACTTGGGCGAAGCTACCCAATTG
>CAYMLC010000038.1:0-3950 GCA_964390765.1 uncultured Nitrospirales bacterium | reverse complement strand
GGCCTCCGCCGTGTCCAGCCCCTCGGGCAGCGCGGCGGCATACAGCGCCACATAGGGAAAGCCGCCCTGCCACACGCCAGCCCCGTCGAAGGGGCGATAGGCGGGCGAGCGCGTGCTGCCCTCCCAGTTCGATGCGCGCGTGCCATCGGCCATGCCCAGCAAGAGCGTCAGCGTGTCATCCTCGCCGATATGTAGGCCCACACTCTCCGCGCCACGCGGCGCACCGCCCAGGCGAATGCGGCCCGTGCGTTCGAAGGCCATCGCTGCTCGGTCGAAGACCGACACCACCACCGTGGCGCCGCCGCTGAGCCAAAGCCCCACCACCCGTCCGTCGGGCAGGGTGCGTATCGTGCCCGGCGCGGGATACGTGTTGCCGCCCGCTTCGCGCGCCGCCGGATAGGCGACCGCTTCTGGCGCACCGAACACCGGCACCCCCCCGGCTGTGCGCGCAACATAGGGATAGAGAAACAGGCCGGTGTGCGCGCCGAATCGGCCCGTGCCTACGAACAGGTCGGGCCCCGCACCACCCGTGACCGTCGCCGCGCCCAGCGCACGCGTGACCACCGCCTCCGCCGCCAGCGGCCCGCGCCCATCCGGCCTGCCCACAGCGAGTGCCTCGCCGCTGGCAAGCGGCGCCACCGCCAAGAGCACAGATACCACTGAGGTCAGCATACGCCCGTCTCCCGGTTTTTCCCCGGCCCGAGCCTAACAGACGGGGGATACCGCCGCACGGTAGGTGGCCGAGGGGCAACAAAAAAAAGAAACGGGGCAACCCCGTTGAGCGGCTGCCCCGTCGCTTCGTTATACCTTGATAGTGCTTACTCGGCGTAGACCCCCATGATAACATCTTCGTCGGCTTCCACTGCCGCCAGGATTTCCGCCGGCTTGCCTTCGTCCAGCCGCATCACCTTGCCCGTAGCGATGTCGTATACGGCGCCCACCACCAGGGCGCGGCCTTCTTTCACATGGGCGCGAATGGCCGGGCTCTCGGTGACGATGTCTTCAACCGACTTCCAGACGGTGGCCTCGATCGCCGCGTCCTGTGCCCTGCCGCTGTCCCATCGGGAGCATTGAAATAGAGCGTGCGCAGCTTGTGTTCGGGGTGCCAAGCACACGCACGGCGGATGGAGCTTTCTGCGTATCAACATGGGAGACAGGTACAGTGAAGTCTTGGCAAGCACGAATCTCTATTGGTTTTCTAGCGGTGGCGCTGATGACCGCGCCGGCGGCAATGGCCATCACGGCGGAAGAAGTGGAAGAGGCTCAGGCGACGTGGGGCGCCGGGGTTGTCGCCATCGGCGCCGCATACAGCGACGACGGCGACTATGAAGCCGTGGCGCGCGAACACGTCGAGACACTGTATGCCTTCCAAATGGGCGACGTACTGTTCAAGCCCACCAAGGCCGTCGAGGACCAGTTCCGCACCACGGAAGAAGAGGCGGTTTCCTACTTTGTCGGCGGTAACGATGACCACCCGGAAGACGGCGGCTTCGCGCTGCAGCCGTGGACCGACGTGCGCTTCGAAAATGAAGCGCTCTACTTGACGGATGACTACGCCGTTGCCATGGGCAACTACTACTTCACGCCGGCCGAAGGCGGCGACCCGGTCAAGGTCGAGTACACCTTTGGCTACATGAAGGACGAAGAGGGCAACCTGCGCATCAACCTGCACCACTCGTCCGTGCCCTTCCCCGGCTAATCTTTCCCCTTCAACGCTATCGGTATACCAAGGCCCCTCGCCCTGCGGTGGGCCTTCCTTGTATCAGGAAATAATCGCCTGGATGCGCACATCGCGCATACAATCTCGAAAAGCAACGGCGTGGCGGCGCAACGCTGAACCGCACCCCACTCCTCACACGTTTCGCACGAAACCTGCCTACGCTCGAGCGGGTCGATGGAAGTACGGGTTACGGGTGCGCAGACATTTTTTTGCTTTTCGCGAGACGTTCGTGCGTGCTATATTCCCCGCGACTATGTGACCTTTTTGGGCAACAACCAAATCTTGGCGGAGGACCCCAGAGACCATGAAGAAGCTGATCATTGCAGGCATGCTGTGCGCGGTGGCGATGATGATGACGCCGGCGCAGGCGCAGGAGACGGAAGACCACTACCACGCTGGGCACATGCATGCGCACCTGCACACCGAGCCCTACCACGCGGAAGCCGAATTGCTCGAGATGGCGGCGGCCGCCGGCGCCACCACGGAAGAGAAGGTGGCCCTGTTCGATGCCTACACCGACTACAAGCAGACCGTCGGTGCAGCGCTGAACGAGATTGCCAGCATCAACGAAAAGCTGGGCACGGGCGCGGGCGATGCCTCGCACCTGACGCGCCTGATGGAACTGGACCAGAGCATCGTCGATGCCCGTGAAGCGACCATCGACGCCGTGTCCGGTGCACTGGCCCCGGGCGACCAGGCCCGTGCCTATGCGTTCCTGTTCATGGCGCACATTCCGCCGATGGAAGGCGACGCGCCGGCCGCCGGCGAAGACATGGCCGCCGAAGAAGAAGCCGGCGAGAAGAGCGTCGACGAAATGGTGATGGACGTGGCCGAGACTTGGGGCAACGCCATTGCCGAAGGCGACATCGACACCGTGATGGCGCAGTTCTCGGAAGATTTTGACCACTACGAGTATGGCGACAAGGCTGGCCTGCAGGAATTCCTGCAGATGGCTGTCGACATGGGCTATACGGAAGACCTCGAGATCTTCCTGGATGACACCGAGATTGAGATGGATGGCGACGAAGCCATCGTCTACCCGATCGACGTGAGCGCGGCCTTCGGCTCGGCCACCTTCGAGTTCATCCTGGTCGAAGAAGCGGGCGAGTGGAAGATCATCGACATGATGATCGAAGGTATCTAATCAGTCCGACGTACGCGAGTGATTCGACGGCCGGTCCTTCGGGGCCGGCCGTTTGCTTTTTTCCGCCGGCCCACCCGCACGCGCGGGTTGCGCCGTGGCCACATGCAGCGGTTGCCCCCGCCGCAACAGGGGCGCCAGCGGACAGCGCGCACAATCGGGCCGGGTGCGGCAATAGTCCTTGCCCGTGTGCACAATCAGCGCGTGGTACTCCTGCCACAGCGCCACATCGCGCGGCAGCCGCCGCTCAAACATCGCGCGCAGGGGCTCATAGGGCACGTCGGGCGCCACCAGCCCGTGCCGGCTGAAGATCCGGCGGGTATAGGCGTCGACCACAAAGACCGGCGCGTCGCAGGCGTAGAGCAAGATGTCGTCGGCCGTCTCGGGCCCGATGCCATGCACCGCGAGTAACCGCGGCCGCAGTTCCGCGTGCGGCACCCGCCGCATCCGGTTCACACTGCCGCCAAACTCGGCGTTCAGCCACGTGCAGAAGGCGCGCAGCTTCACCGTCTTCTGGCGGTAATAGCCCGCCGTGCGCAGTGCCGCTTCAATGCGGGCGGGGTCCGCCTCGACCAGGGCACGCGGACACAACAGCTTGTCGCGTTTCAGATTGGCAATCGCGCGCTCGACATTCGTCCAGCTCGTATTCTGCGTGAGAATAGCGCCAATGCAGATTTCGAAGCGGCTGTTCGCCGGCCACCAGCCCCGCGGCCCGAAGTGCGCCAGCATGCGGTCGAAGTATGCGCGCAGCGTGGCGCCGGTCGCGCGCGGTGAAACCCCACCCCGTGCCCGGCTCATCCGCCCCGGCGAAACAATCCGCCCAGCGCGCGCCCGGCCCAGCCGCCACGCGCCTTGCGCAGCGCCTCCACCCGCTCAGCGCCCGTGGGCCCGCCATGGCGCACATGCTGCAGGGTGTGTATGAACAGGGCCACCTGGTCGAGCACGGCCGCGTCGTCCATGGCGCCCAGCACCAGCACGGGGTGGCGCGCCTGGCCGAAGGGCCCCACGCGTGTAAACGCGCCCGCGTCGAAATCCTGTGCCGCCAGGTAGGTGTCGCGCCCCTGCTTGTTCGGGCGCGGCGGCACCTTC